>DAISKN010000229.1:0-9457 GCA_036820975.1 Acidobacteriota bacterium
TTCGGGCTCGAACCGCACCCTCCAGAACGAGGTCGCGCTGTCGCTCTCGGGGAAGAGCTCGGGGGCGTCGGGAGCATGAGAGAGAAGGAGCGTTCCTTTGAACGAGGTCCGCAAGCGGAACCAGTCGTCCTCCGCCGCGAGAACGTTCGACGTGAGCGCGCAGGCGGCGAGCACCGACGAGAACGCCCGCCTCCGCACGTCAGGCCTCCGGGGCCTTCCCGACGCCGGGGAGAATCTCGTGCGGCGCCTCACCGGATTTCTCCTCGTCCCGCGCCACCCGTCCGTCGACGAGCGTCACCACGCGGAGGGCGTGGGCCACGACGCGGGGATCGTGGGTCGAGAAGACGAACGTCATCCCGTGCTGCTCTCGAAGATCCCTCATCAGGTGCATGAGGACTTCCGCGTTCTCGCCGTCGAGGTTCGCGGTGGGCTCGTCGGCGAGAACCAGCCTGGGGCGCGCCGCGACCGCGCGGGCCACCGCCACTCGCTGCTGCTGACCCCCCGAGAGCTCGGCGGGCCTCCGGTCGGCAAGGTCTTTGAGCCCGAGCTCGGCCAGCGCCTCGAGCGCGCGGCCGCGGCGCTCCGAACCCATGCCACGGAGCTCGAGCACGAACTCCACGTTCTCGAGCGCGGTGAGCACCGGGACGAGGTTATAGGCCTGAAATACGAACCCGAGCGAACGAAGTCGGAGCTCGGCGCGCTGGCGTTTCGAAAGCTCGGCCACTCGCGCTCCGACGACCAGAAGCTCTCCGCTGGTCGGGCGATCGAGAGCGCCAATCAGGTTGAGGAGCGTCGTCTTTCCGCTCCCCGAAGGACCGACGAGCGCGAGGAACTCACCCTCGCGGATGACCAGATCCACACCCCGCAGAGCCGGCACGTCGAGCTTTCCGACGTGGAAGGTCTTGGTGAGCCCCCTCGCGACCACGATTTTCTCGGCGTTCTCGTTCATTGGGCGACCCTCAGGGCGACGGCGGGATCGGTTCTCGCCGCGAACCAGGCCGGGTACAGGCTCGCGGCCAGCGTGGCGCCGAGGGCGATGAAGAGAACATAGGGGATCATCCAGAATCCGAAGTCGGTGTAGATGATGGGCTCGAGGATCACGCCTTGAAAGGCATAGCTCGTGCCCATGTACTCGCGGAAGTCCAGTCCCGCGGTTGCGATATGCCAGACGAGGGGGGCCCCGAGGGCGAAGCCGAGAGCGGCGCCGAGAAGGCCGAGAGTCAGGCCTTCCTGAAGCACGAGCCGCACCATGTGAGAAGCCTGCATTCCGAGGGCGGAGAGGACGGCGAACTCGCGGCGTCTCTCGAGGACTGCGGCGAGCTGAGCGCTCGCCACTCCGAGAAGGACGATGACGATGATGAAAAACCCGACGAAGCGGCTGGCGGCTTTGTCCTGTTCCATGTGTCCCTTGAAATCCGGCGCGATCTCGCCCCAGGTCATGACCTCGTCACCGGCCGCGACTTTCGGTGCGAGAAGAGCGCGGGCCGCGTCCGTCTGACGCCAGTCCTTCAGGATAATCGCCACCTCGGCCGCGTTCGCGAGTCCGGTGAGCGCTCCCAGGTCCTCGAGGGATACGTGGCAGATACCGGCGTCGACTTCCTCGCTCCCCGTCGCGACGATCCCGACGATGCGATAGAGAGCGGCCTCGATGTCGCCGTCCTTTCCGACCGCCGTCGCCAGGATCTCATCGTCCAGATCCACGCGGAGGCGCTCCGCCACGGCGCGGCCCACGACCGCCGCTCCCCGCTCGCCTGGGGTGAGGTACCGGCCTCGCTCGAGAATCCGGACGAAACGGTTGGTGCTGGGCTCGTTTTCGGGATCGACGCCCACCATTTCGAGCGCGACGACGTGGGTTCCCATGGCGAGGAGTACCTGAGCCCTCGCGCGCACGGTTATCGCCTCGACGGCGGGAAGGGTTCGCGCGGCCTCGAGGTCCGCCAACCCGTCGGCGAGCCTCAGTCGGGGATCGCGCCTCAGGCGCCAGCCCTGCGGGACCACGCGCAGATGGCCCGCGCCGCTGAGAGCGCCCATTCGCGCGAAGAGCTCGTCGCGCCCGCGGTTGATGCTCTCGGTCACGAGGGCGAGGGTGCAGCCGATGCCGATTCCGAGGATGGAAAGCGCGGTTCGGCGGAAATTTCGCCCGACGCTCCGGAACGCGTACTTCGAAGAAACTAGAGCCATGTCACTCTCGAAGCGCTCGAGCGGGCTCGAGTCGCGCCGCTCGAAACGCGGGCCAGGCGGAAGCGATGACCGAAGTGACGACTACCGCCAGGATCGTACGACCCACGTCCCAAGGCGTCAGGGTCGGGTAAAAGCGCAACGACCAGGTGAGGCCGGCGAAAGAAATCTCGCTCGGACCGCCTCCGGTGAGAGCGGCGAAGTCGAGCCCGCTCTCGTGGGTCAGGGCGACGACCAGGATGCCGAGAGCCCCGCCGGCCGTCGCTCCTACGAGGCCGAGCGCGACGGATTCCGCCAGGATCATGCGTACGATGCGGCCCGGCGACGCCCCGAGGGCCAAGAGCATTCCGAGCTCGTGCGAGCGCTCGAAGGTCGCCATGAGCATCGTGTTCGCGACGCCCGCCGCCGCCGCGACGAAGACCAGGACGAGAGCGAATACACCGGCCACCTCGATGATCTCGATGAGACTCAGCATCTCGGGGGCAATGGTCTGCCAGTCGAGGACCTCGGTTCCCGCAAGACTCGGGAGTGCTTGGAGCCGCGAGGCGAGGGGCTTCGCCCGCGCGGGATCGCGCGCATAGACCATGACTTCGTGCGCCTCATCGGGCATGGCGAAGAGGGTCTGTGCTTCCCCGATCTCGAGGAGGATGCCCTGGCGGTTCACGAAATCTACGGACGTCTGGACGAGACCCTCCACCCGGACCAGCTCGTTCGCGAGCGAGCCGTCGGCTCCCTGGCCGACGAGCGCGATCTCGTCGCCTTCCTTCACTCCCATCATCTCGGCGAGCGCTCTTCCCATGAGCGCGCGGCCGGGGCCCCGCGGTGCCATCGCACCCGAGAGAAGGCGGTTCGGCTGGGCCTCCGCCTCCCAATCGACGCCCAGAACGACCACGGCGAAGCCTTCCTCGGCGAGGGCGGCGAGAGCGGGCGCGTAGATTCGGGCCGTGGCGCTCGCTACCTCAGGGTCGCTTCGCAGCCCATCGAGAATCGAGGAGACGTCCAGGATCGTGCGGTCCATCGCTCGATCCTTTCGCCACTCCGGTGCGTGGATCTGCACGTGCCCGAGCATGGGGCCGGTGAGCGTCTCCAGGATCCAGTCCGCATAGCCGCGGAGGACCGCGTAATAGGCGAGGACGAGAGTGACCGAGAGTCCGATGGCGGCGACGGCCAGGCCGGTGCGGCGTCGGTTTCGCCAGAGGTTTCGCCAGGCAATTCGAAGGGTGCTTCCCGAGGCCATGAGTCCGCCTTAAGGGGTCCGCTCCAGCCGGGACAGGCTGAAGGTGTCGTCGGCTATGGGAACGTCGAAGTCGATATCGAGGTAGCGAAGCTCGGTGCTCTGGCCTTGGGTGTCTTCGGGCGTGAGAACGAGGCGTGTCGGAAGACGCCGGCCACCGAGCGTCTTCACCTCGTCGAAGCGCAGCGTTCGCGCGAGCCGCCCTTTGCGGTCGAAGTGCCGCTCTTCGACGGGAAGCCAGTCGTCCGAGATCAGGACCTCGATCTTCGCCCAGCGGCCTACGACGTCCGGTTTGACGTCGAGCGTGAGCCACCAGCCTTTGGGATCGTCGGAACGACGGTCGATGCGGGAGACGAAGTCTTTGCGCAGCGAGGATTCCTTCACCAGGTCGTCGTTGGTGAAGTCCGTACCCATCCACGAGCCCAGCATCATCGCCGGGGGGATGCGGATGGTGCGCGCGATGCGGGGAAGGTAGTTCCAGAGATTGTCGCCGACTCGAAGGGTCGCCGTGCCCGCCTCGCGAGGCGGCTCTTCGATGACGACCAGCACTTCCTCCTCGCCTCGCGTCCAGGCCTTCATCCGGAGGGTTCGAGTCGTGCGGCGGCCTGTGACCTGGATCTCGATCCCGGAGACGCTGCTCTTCGAGCGATAGAGGTCGTCGAGATGGGTGAGGACCGCTTCCGCGTCGGGAGGGTTCTGGAACGGAGCGGCCATCGACGGAAATAGCAGCATCCAGGCGCCGAGCAAGAGTCGAGGGCGGTTCATCAATTCGATTCGCATTTCACGGACCGTGCCAGGCCCGCCGACGCGGGAACCGCGGTTTCCAGTGACAGCAAGGATATGACGGATCGGCCGTGGGCGGTTTCATGAGACTTCCGGCCCAGAGCTGAGCGAAATCGCGCCCTCGGCAACGGAATTACATCCCTTATCACTTAACCTCAGGGGGGTGTCCTACGGCGAGCTCGTCTCCGTCTCGGCACGAGCGAGCCCATCCTTCGGGCCAATCGCGGTGATCCGGACGGAAGCTACCTGGTGATGAAGCTCGAAGGCCGCCAGTCCGTCGGCGACCGCAGTCCTCAGACGGGCGCCTCGCTCGACCGCATCGACGTCACGAACGTCCGCAACTGGATCGCCCAGGGCGCTTTGAACAACTGACGGGCGGCTCCCGTTCGATCTAGGATGGGCGATCTCGAAGGAGGTCGCTTGTATGAAGACGCGGGTCCTTTCGCTTGGGGCTCTTTTCGCCGTCGCCTGCTCCTCACCCCGACCGGCCCCGCCCGAGTCGAAACGGGTCGAGGTCCGAGAGACGCTCCACGGCGTGGAGCTCGTCGACTCCTATCGATGGCTTGAGGACCAAGAGAGCCCCGAGACCCGCCAGTGGATCGACGCCCAGAACGCGTACGCCGAGAGAATCGTCGGCGAATCGGAGCGGAGAGCGCGGCTTCGTTCGCGGCTCGGAGAGATCCTGCGCCAGCCCGAAGTCGGCTTCCCGAGGAAGAGCGGGGAGTTCGAGTACTTCACCCTCAGGCGCGCTTCCGACGAGCTTCCCGCCATCTACCGGCGGCCGGCCCCTCCCGAAGGCGAGGTACCGCCGATCGACCCCGCCGCCTCCTACGAGATCGTGCTCGACCCTCATCCCATGAGCGCCGACGGCACGACGCGGGCCGATATCCTCTCTCTCTCTCTCGACGGGAAGTATCTCCTCTACAGCGTTCGCGACGGGGGGGAAGACGAGATCGAGGTGAGGCTTCGCGACCTCGAGGAGAAAGTCGACCTGCCGGACCGGCTGCCGAGGGCGCTCTACGCTTCGGTTTCTTTCGCGCAGAGCGGCGAGGGGTTCTACTACACCCACCGCTCGCGGCAGGTTGGACCTCGGGTCCGCTTCCACCGGATCGGATCGCCCGTCGAGGAGGACGAGGAGATCTTCGGCGACGGCATCGGTCCCACGAGCTTCGTCGAGACGCTAGAGCTCTCCGAAGGCAAAGCCCTGGTGTTCACCGTGAACCACGGCTGGGCGAGAAGCGATCTCTACTACAAAGAGCTGACGGGGAGAGCGACTGCGATCGTCGTCGGCGCCGACGCCCGCTTCTACCCTCAGCTCCACGAGGAGCTTCTCTACGTCCGCACCAATCTCGATGCTCCGAACAACCGGATCGTGGCCATAGACCCGAAGAGCCAAGGCCCCGATGGTTTCAAGGAAGTCGTTCCCGAGAACGAGGACGTCCTCGCGTCGTTCACGATTCTCGACGGAAGAATCTACGGAAGCTATCTCCATCAAGGGACGACGCGGATAGCGATCCACGATCTCGACGGCTCTCCCGCGGGGGAAATTCCCGTGCCCGAGCACCATACGGCGGAGCTCCGCGGCGCGGGTCCCGAGCGGGTGTTGCTCACGCTCACCTCCTTCACGCTTCCCCCTTCGACCTATCTCGTCGACCTGGAGACGGGAGCGAGAACGCCCTGGGACGAGCACGCCTGGAACGTCGACCCCGAGAGCGTCGTGGTGCAGCGGATCCGGTATCCGTCGAAGGACGGGACCGAGATCCCGATGTACCTCTTTCATCGCCGTGGAGCCGAGCCGAACGGCGATGACGCGACGCTCCTCTTCGGCTACGGCGGCTTCAACGCCGCGCAGACGCCGCGCTTCGACCCGATGGCCGCGGCCTGGGTTGAAGAGGGCGGTCTTTACGCGATGGCGAACCTGAGGGGTGGAAGCGAGTACGGAGAGACGTGGCACCGCGCGGGGATGCTCGGGAACAAGCAGAACGTCTTCGACGACTTCCTCGCGGCCGCCGAGTTCCTGATCGAGAAGGGCTACACCCGGCCCGGGAAGCTCGCTATCCGCGGCGTGAGCAACGGGGGCCTTCTGGTCGCCAGCGCTTTCACCCAGCGTCCCGAGCTCTTTCGCGCCGTGGTCTGTGGTTTTCCCGACCTCGACATGGTGCGGTTCTACACTTTCACCGAGACCAACAACCTTCCCGCTCTTCTCGAGTACGGCGAGGCCTCGAAGCCAGAGGAGTTCGAGTTCCTTCGCAAGTACTCGCCCTACCAGGCAGTGCGCGACGGCACGGCGTACCCCGCGGTCCTGCTGACCTCCGGCGACAAGGACACCCGCGTCTCTCCGCTCCAGGCCCGCAAGATGACGGCGCGCCTCCAGGCGGCGACGAGCTCCGGCCGGCCCGTCCTGCTGCGCTATCACCCGAAGGCGGGCCACGCCGCCAACTACGGGATGCCGGTCTCGCGGACCATCGAGGACATGGCGATGGAGCTCGCGTTCCTCCTGGGCGAGCTCTCTCCCGACGCTCCGGAATCGTGAGCCCGAAGATCCTTCGAAGCTCCGCGTTCCGGCTCGCCATCGGCTACGTCGCTCTCTTCGCCGTCTCGGCGATTCTGCTCCTCGCGTTCGTGTACTGGCTCGCGGCCAGCTACATGCTCCGCCAGGCGGACGAGACCATCGAGGCCGAGATCGAGGGGCTCGCGGAGCGCTATCGTCTTTCCGGGCTCACCGGGCTCACCGCTTCGATCCGCGAGCGGCTCGACCGAAGGCCCCAGGGCTCGTCGATCTATCTTCTCACCGACGCCGCGGGGGCCCCGATCGTCGGGAACCTGAACCGCTGGCCTCCGGCCGAGCCCGACCAGAGCGGGTTTCTCGACTTCGAGCTCGTCGCCGGGCCGGGCGAGCCTCCGCACCGCGCGCGGGCGAAGCCGTTCGTGATTCGGGGCGGATTCCAGCTTCTCGTGGGCCGCGATCTCGAGGAGCTCGAGTCGGTGCGGTCCCTGCTGCTTCGCACCATGGCCTGGGGCCTCGCCCTCATCCTGGCGCTCGCGCTCCTGGGCGCGGTGGTTGTGAGCCGGAGCCGCATCCGGCGCATCGCCAAGATCGACGAGGTCCTCGGCGAGGTCATGGCGGGAGACCTCTCGCGGAGGCTTCCCCTCGAGGGAACTTCCGACGACATCGAGGATCTCGCGGAAAAGCTGAACCGCATGCTCGGCGAGCTCTCGAACCTCGTCGAGGGCGTGCGCCGGGTCTCGGACAGCATCGCCCACGATCTAAGGACGCCTCTCGCCCGTCTGAAGACCCGGCTCGAGCGGCTGCGGAAGGGCCGACCCGAGGAAGAGGAAATCGGACAGGCCATCGAGGAAGCGGACCGGCTTCTCGCGATGTTCGGCGCGGTGCTGCGGATCGCGCGCATCGAGTCGGGGGAGCGCGGTCGGGCCGCTTTCGCCGAAGTCGATCTGACGTCTCTCGTCGACGACGTGGCGGAGCTCTACCGTCCCGTGATCGAAGAGAAAGGCTCGCGGCTGTCGATCCACAACGCCCCCTCGGTCCTGGTCCGGGGCGATCGCGACATGCTGTTCCAGGCGGTCGCGAACCTCGTCGACAACGCCATCAAGCACACGCCCGGAGGAGGGCGGATCGAGATCTCCCTCGCCCCCACGGACGGCGGTGCCGCGATCGTCGTCGCCGACGACGGTCCCGGGGTTCCTCCGGAGGAGCGGGAGAAGGTGCGCGAGCGGTTCTACCGCCTGGATCACAGCCGTACCACGCCGGGCGCGGGGCTCGGCCTGAGCCTCGTCTCGGCGGTCGCCGCGCGCCACGGAGGAGAGCTCCGGCTCGAGGACAACGCTCCGGGGCTGCGCGCGGTCCTCGTCCTCCCGCGCTGAGCGTCATTCTCCCTTCCCGCCCGATTTGGCGCCGGCCTTCCGAGGCGATCGGTGCTTCCTGAATCCCTCTGGGCTTTTGCTACTCTAGATTTCAGCGGTCCCCGAACGAGGAGTCAATCACCCATGAAACGAACTGGTCCCGTGGCAATGATCTGCCTGTCCGCCGCCGCCGTCGCCGTCGCCGTCGCCCAACCGAGCTGGCTTCCTCCCGAGCTCGAAGAGGGAGCGGCGCAACAGCTCTCTGCGCGTGTGTCCGAGATTGGCGCGGGTAGAACCGACGAGACCCGGCTCACGGCAGCGCGCCAGCTCGTCGGCCGCGTGCGCGAGCGGCTCGAGTCCTGGGGAGCAGAGGGAACGCTCGAGCGCGCGCCGAGCTTTCCCGAGCTCGACGTCCCCGACTCCGGACGGCGCTGGCTCGACGGGATGGCTCGGTACCAGGTCTGCAACGCGATCCTCATGGTCCAGCTCCAGGATCCCGGCTTCGCCGAGGACGAGGACGCGAAGATGACTTCGGTCGTCGGGCTCACCGCCTTCACGCTCGCGAGTCTGTACCTGCGCCACTCCTTCCTCGATGCCGGAGGCAACGATGGAGAGATCGAGGCCCGCTGACGGGCGCGTCCATGGAGTCGGTTCTGGAGAAGATCCAGACCGAGCCCGCGGCGCGCCAGCACGTCGAGAGCCGGTGCACTCCCCCTCTGCAGGCACTCGTCGAGCCCTAGGCCGCGCAGCACTCGCACAGGACTGCCGCGTTCCACCCTGAACGCTATTTCGCTTCCCGGCCGCTTCGGCGGAAGCGGACCTCCACTTTCTCGACGGTCACGATACCTTCGGAGATCGCGTCTTCGACCTCGCCGAGGAACGACTCGATGGCCTCCTCGGTGTCCACGATCTCGATGATGATGGGAAGGTCCGCGGAAAGGTCGAGGAGGTTCGCCTTGTGGAGCACGCTCTTCGCGCCGAAGCCCTCGACGCCCCGGAGGACGGTCGCGCCCGAAAGACCCCGCGCCCGCGCCTTGCGGACGATCCACTCGTAGAGGGGCATGTGCTCGCGACGGTCCTGCTCTCCGATGAAGATCCGGAGGAGCTTCCCCTGCCGAAGCTCGCTCATCGGCTCGCGACTCCATAGCCGAGCCAGGTGCCGGCCAGGCAGAGAAGGAGGCTCGCCCCCACGTTCAGCGCGGCCTTCGCCGTCTCGCCCGCGCGTATCAGCGCCAGAGTCTCGTAGCTGAAGGTAGAGAACGTGGTGAACCCGCCGAGGACTCCGATGAAGACGAAGAGTCGCGCACTCGGGCCGAAGAGGGACCTCGAATCCGAGAGTCCTCCGAGGAGACCGAGAACGGCGCAGCCGAAGACGTTCACCGCGAGGGTCCCCGCGGGAAA
>DAISKN010000230.1:0-9447 GCA_036820975.1 Acidobacteriota bacterium
GCCGGACGCCGCCCGCTGCGCGAAGGTGTCATGTCGATACCAATCGCTCACCCATTCCCAGACGTTTCCGGACATGTCGTACAGACCATAGCCGTTCGCGGGGAACTGCGCGACGCCGGCGATCCCCTGGAATCCGTCCTCGGCGTGATCTTCGTGCGGGAAGCTCCCTTGATGGGTGTTCGCCATCCACCGGCCGCCCGGATTCAGATCCCCTCCCCAGGCGTAAACCTCACCGGAGAGGCCGCCGCGAGCGGCGAACTCCCACTCCGCTTCGGTGGGCAGCCGCTTTCCCGCCCAGGCGGCATAGGCGACGACGTCCTCGTAGGCCACGTGCACGACGGGATAGCGCTCGCGTCCCTCGAGATCGCTCCCGGGACCGGCGGGATGGCGCCAGCTCGCGCCAGGAACGTAGCTCCACCATTGATAGAGGTCGTCGAGCGGCACTGGATGATCGGGCGGCGTGAACAGCACCGAGCCCGCGACCAGGTTCTCCTCAGGCGCCCCGGGGAAATCCTCGGCGCTCGGGGTTCGCTCGGCGACCGTCACGTAGCCCGTGGCCTGGACGAATCTTCCGAACTCTTCGTTCGTCACCTCGGTCGCGTCCATCCAGAATCCATCGACGTAGACGCGGTGGATGGGGCGGGCGTCGGCCATCGGCTCGCTCCCGCCGTGCTCGAGTCTCCGAGGATCCTCGGCGCCCATCGAGAACTCGCCGCCGGGAATCCAGACCATACCCTCGGGTGCGTCCTCGGGAGGAGGATTCGCATTGGGAATCGTCGGCGCGAATCCGGGGGTGACGGCGACGGGAGCGATGGACCGGTTCCGCCCGCGTGCCACCCAGACGGCGAGCCCGACGACTCCGAGAAGGGCGAACAGGACGAACGCCCCCTTTCCGCCTTTGTTCTTTTTCTTCATCGCCATCTTGACCTCCGCGGGCCGAGAGTCGACACTGTACCGCAATCCTGAAGAACGGAGGACCCATGACGAAGTCTCGCCTCTCGCTGGTTCTGATCTTTTCGGTCTTGCTTCCAACCACCCTCATCGCCGGACCGACCGTCTATCCCACGGGAACGACGATCTACGCGCCCGATCGATGCTGGTCCGGGTACACCATTTTCCAGACCGAAACCGGAGCTGGAGCGGTTCTGATCGACATGAACGGAAACGCCGTCCGGAACTGGGAGCACATCGTCGGCTACCCGGTCACCATTCTTCCGGGCGGCTACGTCATGGGCGGCGTGGTGGGCCGGGTGACGAAGCAGTACACCCACCACATCGGATCCGACGACCTGGTCCAGGAGGACTGGGAAGGAAACGTCGTCTGGAAGTTCGGCAAGGCGGATGAGGTGGAGGTCGACGGGCGGCGTCTCTGGTCCGCGCGCCAGAACCACGACTTCTCGAGGGAGGGGGCTCCGCTCGCGTACTACGTTCCTGGAATGCAGCCCCTGGTCGATCGGGGGAATACCTTGATCCTCAGCCAGAAGAGCGGCAACTGGCCCGACGTGACCCGCGACCACCTGCCGAGGGCGGCGCGCATTATCGAAGTCAGCTGGGACGGCGAGATCCTCTGGGAGTGGATGCCGGCGGAGCATTTCGACGAGTTCGGCCACAGCGAGGAAGCCAGGAACACCATCATGCGCGGGTGCAGGAACCAGCACTGCGTTTTCCTGAACACCGTTTCCCGGCTCGGGCCCAACCGGTGGTATGACGCGGGCGACGAGCGCTTTCATCCCGAGAACCTCATCAGCGACGACCGCGGCACCATCGTCTTCATCATTTCGAAGCGAACCGGTGAGATCGTCTGGAAAGTGGGACCGGGGTACACGGCGACGCCGGCGTTGCGCAAGCTGGGGCCGATCGTCGGTCCTCATCACGCACATATGATCCCGAGAGGTCTCCCGGGCGAGGGGAACATCCTGGTCTTCGACAACGGCGGGGCCGCGGGCTTCGGCCCTCCCAACCCCGGCGCTCCCACCGGCGAGTGGAACGCTCTCCGGGACCACTCGCGCGTCCTCGAGTTCGACCCCGTAACACTCGAGATCGTCTGGCAGCACACCGCCTCGGCGATGGGATTCGTTCCCATCATGGAGGACTCCAAGTTCTTCAGCCACTACGCGAGCGGCGCCCAGCGTCTTCCCAACGGGAACACGCTCATCGCGGAAACCACCTACGGGCGCATCACCGAGGTCACGCGCGACAACGAGATCGTCTGGGAGTACGTGAGTCCCTACAGCACCAGCGAGAAGGTGCACTCGGCCCGGATGTTTCGCGCGTACCGCGTTCCCTACGAGTGGATCCCGCAGCTCCCGAAGCCCGAGGAGACGGCGGTCATCCCTCCGAAGAACTCGGAGTTCAAAGTGGGCGCCAAACCCTAGTACGAATGGGATTGAGCGCGAAGGCGCAAAGGAACGCGAGGGCACCAAGAAGAAACGAAGGGGATTCTTCCTTGCGCCTTTTGCGTTCTTCCCCTCTTGCTGGCCTGCAACGTCGGTTGCAGGTCTGCAACGCCCGGAGCGAGAAGAGCTCTAGAACTTCCGCGCCGTAGCAAGGCTTTCCATTGGCACGACTCGTGCGTTAACGCGGGACGAGGACAAAAGAAATCATGTCCTGGACTCGTGCCCTGGTCGCTATCGTTCTCGCGGGATTCGTCGCCCTTACGGTGCGCGCGCTCCTGCACTACAGCTACCTCGAGTTCCTCGATGCCGCGACCGCGAACGCGGTCGTGAGTGTGATGTTCTTCGATCTGGTCATCTGCCTGAGTTTGATCGCTTTCTGGATCTATCGCGACGCGCGCGCGCTCGGCATTTCGCCATGGCCTTACATCGCCCTCGGCGCGAGCTTCGGCGTCGCCGGACCGCTTCTGTACCTCCTGCGGCGGCCGCGTCGCGAAGCGAGCTTCGAGGACCGACCCCGGAGCGCTTCTATCATCCTCCTGCCCACGCTGGCGGTTTTCACCACGGCGACGCTCTACGCCATCTACCGCTACGGTTACGTGTCGTTTCTGTTCTTCGCCGCGGCGAACGAGGCGACGCAGCTTCTGTTCGTCGACCTGGCGATCAGCCTCGCGCTCGTCGCCGTCTGGATGGTCCGGGACGCGCGCTCGCGGAAGGCGGCGTACGTTCCCTTCCTGGTCGTCGGGTTCTTCTTCGGCTCGGTGGGACCGCTCGCGTACCTCCTCACCCGCGGATGGGGGCGGTCGCGACAGAGAGTCGTCGGAGCCCTCGCCGTCCCCGCCGGAGCGTTCGCGATGACTCTGGGCAACGGGTTCACGGACCTTGGGCGGGAGCGCGCGAAGAAGCGGCTTCGAGAGCGAGCGTAGCGTGGAGCTCGCTCCCGGCGACTCCGGGGACCGGAAGCCCGAGATTGACTAAGATCTCCGGAATGGACGCAAGGGATCTGCGGAAGCGCTGGGTCTTCGCGGCAGCCGCCTTCGGCCTCGGTCTTCTCTACACTAGCCTCCTCACCTTGCTCGGAGTCGAGGTACAAGTCGCGGGGAAAAACGTCGCGCTTCCCGTCGCCGTGGCGACGGAGCTCGCTTTCGGCGCGTTCGGATTCTTCCTGGGACGAGCGGCCGAGGCCCGCGCCGCGGAGAGGCGCTCGCTCGAAACCCTCGCCTCCCTTCAAAGCCGCCTCCTCGCCGCGGAGCGACTCGCGACCGTGGGCCAGGTCGCGAGCCGCATCGCCCACGAAGTGAGAAACCCCCTCGCGATCATCCGCTCGATGGTGCAGAACCTGGGGGAGAGCGCGGAAGCCGACGCGCAGCGCACCTGCAAGCAGGTTATCGAGGAGATCGACCGACTCTCGCGGGTGACTTCCTCCCTCGTCGGTCTTTCCCGCCCCCTCCGGCCCCGGATCGTCGAGATCGAAGCCAGAGACGTGGTCTCCCGGGTGGAGTGGCTCTCCCGCCGCCTTCTCGACGGCCGCGGGGTGGACCTCCGCGTCGAAGCCGGCCCCGGGCGCGCGAGAGTACGCGCGGATCCCGATCTCGCCTGTCAGGTTCTCCTCGGCCTCGTCTCGAACGCGGCGGAGGCGACCGACCAAGGCGGGACCATCGACATCGTCTGGGAGGAGTCTCCGGGAGAGGTCGTCTTCGCGGTCCAGGACCGCGGACCCGGCGTTCCCCCGGAGCTCCGCGAGAAGGTCTTCGATCCGTTCTTCACCACCAAAGCTGGAGGAACAGGCCTCGGGCTCGCCGTGGCGCGCGAGGTCGCGGAGGCCCAGGGAGGGCGGGTCGATCTCGAGCGCTCCGAGGACGCGGGGGCGCGGTTCGCCCTTCATCTGCCTCGAGCGGTGGGAGACGCGGCGTGAAAGCCAGGGTCGTGGTGGTCGACGACGAGCCGAAGATGGCGGCGGCCATCGCGTCGGCGCTCGAACGATCCGGCCACGAGTGCCTGGTCTTCACGAGCGGCAGTGAGGCGCTCGACGAGATCCTGGCGCGCGGTCCCGACGTCGTCGTCACCGACTGGCGAATGGAAGGCCTCGACGGACTCGAGCTCCTGCGGAGAATCCACGAGGCGCGCCCGGCGATCCCGGTGATCCTGGTGACCGCCTACGGCGACGTGCCCTCCGCCGTGGCCGCGATGCGGGCGGGCGCTTTCGACTACGTCACCAAGCCTTTCGACAACGACGAGCTCCGGAGCCTGGTCGAGAGGGCTCTCGAGATCCGGAGGCTCCGGGACGAGAACCGCGAGCTCCGGCGCGAGATCCTCGGGAGCCGCGACGCGGAGGTGGTGGCCGAGAGCGAGGCGATGAAAAAAGTCCTCGAGCTCGTGGGCCGCGCCGCCCCCTCGCGGGCGCCGGTCCTTATCCTTGGCGAGAGCGGCGTGGGAAAGGAGAACGTCGCGCGGCGCCTCCACTTTGGAAGCGACCGGGTCGCTCGCCCCTTCGTCGCCGTGAACTGCAAGGCTCTCGCCGAGAGCGTTCTCGAAAGCGAGCTCTTCGGCCACGAGAAGGGCGCCTTCACCGGGGCCGTCGCCGCCCATGCCGGATGCTTCGAGCGCGCTCACGGGGGAACGCTCTTCCTCGACGAGATCGGCGAGGTGAGCCCCTCCTTCCAGGGGAAGATCCTGCGGGCGCTCCAGGAAGGAGAAGTGCAGCGCGTCGGGGCGAACGCCCCTCGCAAGGTGGACGTTCGCGTCGTCTCGGCGACGAACCGCGATCTGCGTTCCGAGATCGCCGCCGGCCGCTTTCGCGAGGACCTGTTCTTTCGACTCGACGTGATCCGCATCGCGATCCCTCCGCTCCGGCAGCGCAAAGAGGACGTGCTTCCTCTCGCGCGGTTCTTTCTCGACCGCCAGGCCCGCGCCTCCGGCCGCGAGCTCGGCTTGAGCCGTGGGGCCGAGGAGCTTCTCCTCGCGCACGATTGGCCCGGGAACGTGCGGGAGCTCTCGAACGCGATCGAGCGAGCCTCGGTCCTCGGTCGAGGCGAGGAGATCCAGGGCGAGGACCTTCTTCTCGAGCCGCGGCGCAGCGAGGACGCCGCTTCCAGCTCCGTAGGAACGCTTCAGGAGGTCGTCGATCGCGCCGTCGGCGAGAGAATCCAAACGGCTCTCTCCGAGTCCGGGGGCCGGAAGGCGGAGGCCGCCGCCCGGCTCGGAATCGAGCGGACGACCCTGTTCCGGTGGATGAAGCGCCTCGGTCTGCCTTGAGGGTCTCGGCGCCGCCTCGGTCGCCGTCGCCAATTTCTCATCGTAAAGTCGGAATCGGGGGGCTTTCCGTCCGGAGCGCTCCGCGGCTCTCTGGCCGTGGTATGATTGGTCAAGCTTGGTCAAGATGGCGAAACGAGTGAACCTCTATGAGGCCAAAACGCGCCTCTCCGAGCTCGTGGAACGGGCGGCGGGCGGGGAAGAGATCGTCATCGCCAAAGCGGGGGTACCCCGCGCGAGACTGGTCCCTCTTGCAAAACCCTCGAAGCCGCGACGTCCCGGGGCGTGGAAGGGTCGGGTGGTAATAGGCCCCGATTTCGATGCCCCACTTCCCGAAGAGCTTCTCGACGCTTTCGAAGGCAGGAAGGAAGAGTGAGGCTCTTGGTCGACACTCATGCTTTCCTCTGGTGGTGCGCCGATGACCGCCGTTTGACCGCCGCCGCGCGCGCCGCTCTGCGCGACGGGGCCAACGAGGTCTACCTGAGTGCCGCATCCGTTTGGGAGATGAAGGTCAAAGAGGCGCTGGGGCGTCTTCGAGCGCCGGAACCCGTTTCAGCCGCCGCGCGTCGGCTGGGCTTCGAGTCGCTTCCGATCAACTTCGAGCACGCCGAAGCGATATCCCAACTGCCTCCCCTCCATCGCGACCCTTTCGATCGGATGTTGGTTGCGCAGGCCCGCGTGGAGAGTCTCACCCTCGTCACCCGGGATCCCGCGATCCGGGCCTATCCAGGGCTCAGTCTGCTCCCGCCGAGGGAGTCCGAGTGAGATCGAGGCCGATGAGTTTTCGTCGCCTTTGGAGGTTTCGCGCTTCGAGCCTGTTCTCGTCGCGAGCCCTCTGATTCCACACCCCGGAGGGTCCCCGTGACCAGAAACGCTTTTTTCCTGTCGATGACGATGACGCTACCCGCCCTCGCGCCCGACGCCTCTACCCAGGTGCGGCAGGAGGCCTGGACTCCGGTCGTCGAGTCCATGGACCGTGGTTACAGCTCCATCAGCTACTGGACCTACCGTGAGGATGGTGTCGAGATCGGAGGCGGCCGCGTCTCCGTAGAACATGGGAAGCCGGCCTGGCCGGCCGAGCTCGAGGCCGGAGAGAGCTTCGACGCGGCGACCGTGGGGAAGCTGTGGAGGCTCGGGAACAACAAATGGACCACTCTCGACACCAACCTCACGCTTCGGTTCGGCGAGCGCCGCGTGGAGCCCGGCATCTACTACCTTCTGATCCAGCGGCGGGAGCCCTCGGAGTGGCGGCTCGCGTTCGTGTCTCCGGGCTCGGTGATGCTTCACCTCATGGACGCGTGGGCCGCGCAGGCGCGGCCCGGGGAAGTGCCCGTCCAGTTCTCCGTACCTTTGCGCCATAGCGTGGGAGCCGCGAGGAAGTCGGAGCTCGACATCACGCTCGCCCTTGATCCGGCCGACCCGACGAAAGCATCGCTTGCGATCGAGTGGGGTCCGCACCGCCTGGAGAGCGCGTTCGCAATCGAGATGGTCTCGCCGACCTTCTATCGCGAGAGCGGCTCGAAGAAGTAGCTTCTCTCTAGCGGACGAGAAGAAAGACGTCCCTCGAGCCGGGCCGGGGCGGCTCGGCGCTCGTGAAACGAATCGCGGTTCCCTCGCCGACGAGATCCGACGTGAGATTCTGTCCGTACCACTCCTGGGTGCGCGGCGGTCCGCTCTTGAGCCACATCCAGCCCTGAGGCACCCACCGGGAGCCCTCCTGGACCTTCACCCGATAGAACCGGTCGCCCGCCTCAGGCGCGATCGTGGGCATCGGAACGGTCTGCGAGAGACCGAAGTGCTCATGGGGAAACGTGGTCCAAGGGTAAGCGTCGTAGTCCGGGACTGCCTCGACGGGCACGAGCGTGAACAGGCCTCGCCAGGCCGCGCCCCGGTTCCAGTTCCAGTACTCCACGCCGGCCGTGTAGCCCGGAGGGGGATTCGGATTGTCGCATCCCACCACGACCATTCGACCGATGACCCGGCGGCCGAACAAGATGTCATACGCCTTGATACCGGTCATTCCGTCCATGAGCTGCGTTGCGTGCGTCGATGCCGCACTCGCTGCAAAAAGCCCGACGAGAAGCGCAAGCGAGCGAAACGTGATTCTTCGGGAGCTTGATTGCCGGTTCATCTCCATGGCCTCCTCGTGAACGGGAAGGATTCCAGCAGCGCGCCGGCTCACAGGAAGAACCAGAGCCCCTCGTCCTCGATCAGCCCGACCGGCCGGAACTCCGTGCCGTCGAACGCGAGCACGATCGTCTGCCCGTCCTCGACGAAGAACACCGCGGGCACCTGCTCCGTCAGGAGGCCGATCAGGACCGCGATGATCCCCATCCTCGTCGACGCCGGATTGAACCCGGCTCCGAGCTCGATCGAATCGAGGACGATCGGCGCGAGCGGACCGGGCGCGGAGAGGTCCCCGAGATCGACCACCCGGATCGTCCCCGTTCTCGAGAACGCGCCGTAGGCATGGCGGTCCGCCCAGGACGTGTAGCTGCCCCAGGTGGAGCCGGTCGGGTACTGAAAGCCCAGCGGGGTCGTGCGCTGGGGAGTGCCGTCGGTAGAGTCGACCAGGAGCATGGCGCCGGATAGCTTGCGGACGAGCGTCAGCGCGAACAGATTGTCCTGCTCGATGTACGGCAGCAGGGCGAAGTCACGGTGGAGCACCCGCTGGCCCAGCGCGGCGGAGGCGGGAGGACCGCCAGCGAAGAAAAGGGCGAGCACGAGGCCCACCGCCAGGGCGGCGACTACACCAGACCAGGAAATGCGTTTCATGCGATACCTCCACGTCCCATCACCGGGTCGTTTAGCTATAGGAACGCGTTCTCGGGAGGAATCCGGACAGACGATGCTCGCTTTCCCTGGCTGCTTCTGCGCGACGAGCTGAAGAATCGGTTCCAGGTCGACGACATCGCCGACGGTGGCGGCTGGGAGTACCGGCACGTGAGAACCGCGCCCGACGGAGCCACCGAGATCGATCTCACTCTCACCGGAATCGGGGGCGCTTTCGCTCCGCGCCGCTCTTCCGTTCCCGAGCCCGCGACGCCGCTCCTCGTCGGTCTCGCGCTGGCGTTGACTCTTTTCCAATCGACCCGTATTCTGAGGAAACCTCTACCGAGGAGCGAGGAGAGCCACTTTGCGCTGGGCTTCCAGTCATCACATCGACGACCTTCTCGCGAAGAAGAAGTACGATGAAGCGATCGATCTCCTGGAAGAGCGCCTTCAGCACGACCCCGGCGACTTCTGGGTCCGGCTGCAGTTCGGCGACGCCCTGGTATCCAAGGGACAGAAGGACCGGGCGGCGAAGGTCTTCATAGGCCTCATCGAGCAGCTCGCGTCCGACGGAAAGCTTCCGAAGGCCATCGCCGTGCTGAAGAAGCTGAAGCGGATGGAGCCGGGCCAATCCGGCGTCGAGGAAAGGCTCCTCGATCTGTGGCACGAGGAGGCGGAGGACCCGGCGAATGTCCTTTCATTCCGATCCTCGGCCGCGCGCTCGCCGCTTTTCGGCGATTTCTCGCGCGAGGAGCTCCTCGAGGTCGTCCGAGGACTCGAGCTCCGCTCGTACGACGCGGGCGCCATCCTGGTGAGCGAGGGAGAGCCGGGCGACAGCTTGTTCATCCTGACGCACGGCACCGTCCGGGCTTTCGTGAGGACGCCGACCGGGCGAAACGTGGAGGTCCGACGAATGGAAGAGGGCGAGTTCTTCGGCGAGGTCTCCCTCCTCTCGGGAGGGACCCGGTCGGCCACGGTCACCGCGGCGACGCCCTGTGAGCTCCTCGAGCTCGATCGGCAAACGCTGGAC
>DAISKN010000231.1:0-9371 GCA_036820975.1 Acidobacteriota bacterium
GATGGTACGCGCGGCGACCGGTCGTGTCGTGAATCTGATGGCGGCAGGAGGTGCCGGGAGCGACGAGGACGGTCGTCTCCGGAGCTTCCCGCGCCGCGGGAGCGAGCCTCCGCTCCGCCATCTGGAGAGAGATATCGAAGTGCTCCTTCTCGTAGCCGAACGACCCCGCCATCCCGCAGCATCCCGACTCCACGAGCGAAACCTGTCCTCCCAGGGTCTTGAGAAACGACACCAGGGGCTCCGTTCCCACGAGAGCCTTCAGATGGCAATGGCCGTGGACGAGCATCTTCTCGACGGGATTCCGGACCGCGAGGCCCGAACCTTCGCGAAGGAGAAGCTCTTCGAGGAGAAAGCTTCCGTGCGCCAGGTCCTTCGACTTCTCTCCGGGCACCAGATCCGGGTACTCGTCGCGAAATCCCAGGATGCAGGAAGGCTCGCAGCCGACGATCGGAATTCCCTCGCGGACGAAGGGGTGAAGGGTCTCGACGTTCTCGGCCGCGAGCCTGCGGGCATCGTCGAGCATTCCTTTCGAGATCGCCGGCCGGCCGCAGCAGGTCCGCTTCGCGAGCAGGACCTCGAAGCCCGCAGCCTCGAGCACGAGCGTCGCCGCCTTTCCGACCCCGGGCTCGTGGTAGTTCATGAACGTGTCGTGGAAGAGGACGACTTTCCGGGCCGTGCTCTTTCCGGGGGCGCGTCGCCGGAACCAGCTCTCGAACGATTCACTCGCGAACGGCGGGAGGCTACGCCGGGCGTCGATCCCGACGGTGGCCTCGAGGAGCTTCCGGAACCACCTCGCGCGAAGGAGAGGGTGGGTGATGAAGCTCGTCGCGACACCGAGCCGTCCCGCGATCCAGGGACGGGTCATCATGCGGTCCCGGAGGGAGTAGGGATTCTTCTCGTGATAGAGCGCGAGGAACTCCGACTTGAGCCGGGCCATGTCCACGTTCGAGGGGCACTCCGCCTTGCAGCCCTTGCAGGAGATGCAGAGGTCCATCACCTGGTAGAGCCTCTCGCCCGTCATCTCCGCCGGAGGGAGGCGCCCGTCGAGGACCGCGCGGAGCGCGTTCGCACGGCCGCGCGTAGAGTGCTCCTCTTCCCGCGTGACCTGAAACGAGGGGCACATCGTCCCCTCGAGGTTCTTGCGGCACACCCCCGCGCCGTTACAGAGCTCGACCGCCCGGGCGAAGCCGCCTTCCTTTATATAAGGAAAGCGCGTCTCGGGCTCCCGCACCCGGTACGACTCTCCGTAGCGGAGGTTCTCCGCCATCCCCGGAGCGTTCACCACTTTTCCGGGGTTCATGATCCCCTGGGGGTCGAACGCGGCCTTCAGCTCCCGGAAGGCGCCGTAGATGCGGCTTCCGAAGAGGCGCTCGTTGAAGTGGCTTCTCGCGAGGCCGTCTCCGTGCTCGCCGCTCATGGAGCCTCCGAACTCCATGACGAGGCTGAAGACCTCCTCCGAGATCTCCGTCATCTTCCTTACTTCCGCGCCCTCCTTCAGGTTCACCAGAGGGCGGATGTGGAGACACCCGGCGCCCGCGTGGGCGTAGAACGAGCCTACGGTATGGTGGTCGTCGAGGATCGCGACGAAGCGCCGGATGAACTCGGGGACCTTCTCGGGAGAGACGGCGGTGTCCTCGACGAAGGCGATGGGCTTCTTGTCTCCGGGAAGGCCGAGGAGGAGCGGAAGCGCCGCCTTCCTCACTTTCCACACGTTCGCCTGCTCCGCCGGATCGAGGACGCGAACCATGGGCCGGGCGGAGGCCCCGATGCGACCTTCCAGACGGTCGAGCTTCGACGACACCTCGCTCCCGGTCGCACCCATGAACTCGACCACCAGGAGAGCTTTCGGCTCGCCCTGGACGAAGTACATCCTCCGGGAGTATTCGAGGGACTTCCGCGCGAGGTCCATGACCATCTCGTCGACGAGCTCGATGGCGGAGGGGTGGAGCTCCAGAATCTCGCACCCGGTCTCGAGGGCGTCATCGAGGCTTCGGAAGTGCAGCACGGCGAGACCGGAGACCGGAGGGACCGGAACCAGAGCGACCTTCGCCTCGACCACGGTCGCGAGAGTCCCCTCG
Organism: Acidobacteriota bacterium; assembly: GCA_036820975.1. Taxonomy (GTDB): domain Bacteria; phylum Acidobacteriota; class Vicinamibacteria; order Marinacidobacterales; family SMYC01; genus DAISKN01. Next base: position 2,079 of record DAISKN010000231.1, read on the forward strand.
GAGCCGATGACGAGCTTCGCCAGGTTCACTCCGTCCGGCGCGAGGAGCTCGTCGAGGTTGTAGCCGCTCACCCGGCGTGGGATCTTCGGATACCGCTTCTCGATCTCCTCCTTGTGAGCGTCCGCGAGCTCGAGCGCTTTGCGGTAGATCGCGGCCTCGAGCGAACCGCCCCTCGTTTTCGCCGCCAGGTCCTTCCTCGCGACCCTACCGAACGTGGTGGTGCTCCCGTCGGAAAGAACGACCTTGACCTCGTGGACGTTGTCCACGGTCTTCCCGTAGACGAGCGAGCGCGCCCCCGCCGAGTTGTTCCCGATCATCCCTCCCAGGTTCGCTCGATTGCTGGTCGCGGTCTCGGGCCCGAAGCGCAGGCGGTGAGGTTTCAGGTGCGCTCCGAGGACGTCGTGGACGATGCCAGGCTGGATTCGCGCCCAGGATTCCTCGGGGGAGACCTCGAGGACCTCGCGCATGTACTTCGAGAGATCCATGATGATGGCCTCGCCCACCGCCTGGCCCGCGAGAGAAGTCCCCCCGCCCCGGGGAAGGACCGGAACCCGCTCCCGGGCGGCGAGGCGCACGACTTCCTCCACGTCGCCCGCGTGCCGCGGCACCACGACGCCGATGGGCTCGATCTGGTAGATGCTGGCGTCCGTCGAATAGAGGATCCGGCTGTAGCGGTCGAACCGGACTTCCCCCTCGATCCGCGAACGAAGCTCTTCGGCGATGCCCATGGCTTTGGATTCTAGCATTGTGCTAATTTCGGGCCTCATCATGCGCCGCCCCGGGGTTCTCGCGCTCGCGCTCCTCGGGCTCCTCGCATCTTGCGGGAGTGAAGACGGCGGCCCGCGCGTGATCCGGCTCGGCCACATCGGCTACCCCGACTCGCCTTACGACCTGGGTGCGCGGAAGTTCAAGGAGCTCCTCGAGGCGCGCTTTCCCGGACGCGTAGAGGTCCGCATCTTCGGCTCGGCGCAGCTCGGCGAGGACAAGGAGATGCTCGAAGGGCTCCGGCTGGGTACGCTCGAGATGCACGTGCCTTCGTCCGTGCTCCATTCCGTCGAGCCGATGTTCGGGTTGTTCGATCTTCCGTTCCTGATCGAGGATCGCGAACAGATCGAGCGCATCGCCGAGGGGCCGCTGGCGGTGAGGCTCAGGGAAGCGCTCGCGGACGACGACCTGGTTCTCCTCGGCCTCTGGGAGAACGGCTTCCGCATGATCACCAACAACGTGCGGCCGGTCAGGAGGCCCGAGGATCTGAAAGGGATCCGGCTCCGGACTCCGAAGGACCCCGAGCGCATGAAGATGTTCGCCGCGTTCGGCGCGAGCCCCACGTCGATGAGCTTCGGCGAGGTCTTCTCCGCGCTCAAGCAGGGGGTCATCGACGGGCAGGAGAACCCGCTCTCCCAGATCGTGCCCGGGCGCTTCTACGAAGCGCAGCGCTATCTCTCGCTCTCGAAGCACGTGTACTCGCCCGCCTACCCGGTGATGAGCCGCCGGTACTTCGAAGCGCTCGACGAGGATCTCCGCGTCGCGATCCTCGAAGCCGCGGCGGAGGTGGGTCGATACCATCGAGCGCTCGGAGAAAAAGAGGACGAGCGTTTTCTCGACCATCTCCAGGGGCGCATGGAGGTGACGGAAATCGATCGAGCGGCCTTCGCTGCCGCCTCCGAGCCCCTGTACCGCGAGTTCGAAGAGAAGTTCGGCGCCGAGATGGTGGAGACCGTCCGGAGCTATCAGAAACCTTCCGCCGCCCTCGCGCCGTGACTCTCGACCGCGTCGAGCGCGCGCTCCGGTCGGGTCTCGGAGTCGCGGTCTCGGTCCTGCTCTCGGCCATCGCGGTCATCTGCTTCGTCGAGGTCATCCTGAGGTACGTCTTCGCCGCGAGCCTTTCCTGGTACGACGAGCTCGTCGGGTACCTGCTGGTGTGGCTCACGTTCCTGGGAGCGGTCCTGGCGCAGTCCCACCGGCAGCACATCGGCATCGGGGATCTCGTCGAGCGCGCTCCGGAGTGGACCCGGCGGGCGCTTTCGCTCGCGGGGCACCTGGTGATCGTGGGCATCCACCTGGTGCTCCTGGTCTACGGCGCCCAGCTCGCGATGCGCTTCCTCGGCGAGGGCGCGATCACGCTCCCCGTGCCCATGGGTGTGGTCTACGGCGTCATTCCCGTCTCCGCCGCGCTCATGCTGGTGGCGGAGGGAATCCACGTCGTCCGCCTGGTCAGGCCGTAGAACTTGGAAATCCTCGTCCTGCTGCTCATCGCCGCGCTGGTGCTCCTCGGAGTCCCGATCGGCTACGTGCTGATCGCCGCGACCATCGCGGCGATCGTCCTGACCACTGGCACTCCCCTGGTCGTGGTGCCGCTCCGGCTCTTCAACGGAAGCGACAGCTTTCCCATGGTCGCGGTTCCGCTCTTCATCCTCTCGGGCGCGCTCATGAACCAGGCGGGCATCTCGAGGAGGCTCGTCGATTTCGCCGCGAGCCTCGTGGGGTTCGTCCGCGGCGGGCTGGCGATGACGACCACTCTCTCCAGCATGTTCTTCTCCGAGATCTCCGGCTCGGCGGTCGCCGACGCCGCTGCCCTCGGAACCATCCTGATTCCCGCGATGAAGGAGCGCGGCTACCCGGCCCGCTTCGCCGCCGCGGTCCTGTCGTCGTCCGCGACCATCGCCATCGTCATCCCGCCGTCGATTCCCATGATCCTCTTCGGCGCCATCACCGGGGCTTCCATCGTCAAGCTCTTCCTCGCCGGCCTCGTCCCCGGAGTCGTTTCCGGGCTCGCCATCATGGTCACCAGCTACGTTCTGGCCCGCCGCGGAGGCTTCGCGGAATCGCAGCCGTTCGAGTGGCACCGGGTGGCGACGAGCTTTCGAAAGGCGCTCCTCGCGCTCGGGCTCCCGCTCGTGATCCTCGGGGGGATCTTCGCCGGAGCGTTCACCGCGACCGAGGCCGCGGCGGTCGCGGTGTTCCTCGCTCTCTTCCTCGGGTTCGCGGTGTATCGGGAGATCCGCCTCCGCGACGTCTACGCGATCCTGGTGGAGTCGGCGCGTCAGACGGGGGTGGTGATGATCCTCGTCGCCGCGTCCGCGGTCCTCGGGTGGTACCTGGCGAACCAGCAGGTCCCGGAGCGGGTCACGACCTTCGTTCTGGAGCGGGTGGAAGGTCCGGTGGCGTCTCTCCTCCTGATCGACGCCGTGCTCCTGGTCGCGGGGATGTTTCTCCACAGCACCGCGGCCATCGTGCTGCTGGTCCCGATCCTCATGCCGCTCGCGACCGAGATAGGGATCGACCCCGTCCATTTCGGCATCATCGTGACCGTGAGTCTCGCCATCGGACAGCAGACCCCTCCGGTCGCATCAGTGCTCATGACCGCCTGCTCGATCGCGGGGGAATCCATGTGGGCGGTGACCCGGGTCAACGTGTACTTCATCGCCGCACTCACCGTGGTGCTGATCCTCGTGACCTTCTTCCCTGGAATGAGCCTCTTCCTTCCGAACCTTCTCAGCCCGGCCCCCCCTTGAGTTGGAGCTTCACCACCGTGGCTCCGAAGCCGCCGCGGTCGGGAGTCGCCTCCTCGAAGTGAGCGACGTGCTCGCTCCGGGCGAGCACCTGCCGCACCCGCTCTTTCTGAACTCCCTTGCCGCGGCCGTGGATGACGCGGACTTCCTCGAGCCCCGCCTCGAAAGCCGCTTCGAGATAAGACTCCACGACGGAAGGGATGTCCTTCGGAGCGAATGCATGGAGGTCGATCGAGTCTTCGATTGGGAGGACGAGTGGCTCGTCCGAGGCCTCCGGATCTTCGACGCTCATCTCACGGTGCGGATTCGAGAGCGAGGAGGTTCGGCGCCAGGGGGTCCAGCTCCCGGACGACGCTCATCGCGGACAGAAGAGCCGTGTCCTGGCTGTCGACTTCCCGGGTGTAGCTCCCCGCGAACCAGACTCCGTCCTGCCCCTGAAAGTCCGCGAGACCGAGCCCCGTCTCGATGAACTGCGGAGTGATCAAGGGATGCTGGAACGCCCGCCGAAAAACTTCCTGTGCCGGCGCCTGGGAGCGCGCCGTCGCCCAGCTCTTGAAGAGCGAGATCGGCTCGCCGCCCGACTGGCGGAAGGCGCCGTACCAGATGGAAGCTTCGGCGTGAGTGCCGTCGACGAGCGTGTTGTACGCCGACCAGTAGCGAGGCTTCTCCGGCATGTAGACGGGGTCGCGGTGGATTGCGATCTCCGTGGGAAAGTACGAGAAGTCTTCCAGCAGCGCCGCTACCGGGTCCAACCCCGGAAGGGCGGGAAGAAGGAGCCGGGTCACGTAGGGCGGAGTCGCGAAGACCACCAGGTCCACGTTCTCGACGATCCCGTCGGCGTTCTCGATCGAGAAGCCTCCGGCGGGCAGAGGCGAGACGCTCACCACGTTCGCGCCGACGTGGGTGGTGAGGTTGCCGGCGAGCGAGGCGAGAAACTGGACGTTCCCTCCGAGGCCGAGGAAGCTCTGGCGGTAGAGGACGGGAGCGAGGAGGTTCTGGGGCAGCGCGAGCCCGATGAACACCAGGGCGCTCCGAGCGGAGAGGCCGCGGGCCTGGTCGATCGAGCAGCCGACGGTGCCGGCCACGAGGGGAAGGAGCAGCCCTTCACGCTCCTCGGGACGAACGGGAAGAGACGAGAGCCAGTCGTCCAGAGAAATGAGCCAATCTCCATTCTTCGTGAGCCTCTTGGCGGCGAGAGCGAAGACGAAGAACGCGAGGAGCGCGCGGCGATTCCAGGGAGCGAGAATCGGCCAGTAGCGTTTCGAGGCGGGAGAGAGGAATCTCGGGAAGTCTTCCCCGGCTCCGGAGACGGTAATCGACATCTCGGATTCGAAGGTCTCGTCCAGCTCCGGGCCGACCGGGTCCGTGAGGCCGATGAGCTCGAGGAGCTTCGAATAGGTCGGATGGGGACCGGGAGAGAAGAATTGCGCGCCGACGTCTACCTGGATGATGTCGCCGTTGACGTCGACGGGAATGGTGTGAGCGTGCCCCCCGACCTCAGGGCGGCTCTCGAAGAGCACGGCGTCGGCGACCCCGTCGAGAAGCCAGGCGCAGGAGACGCCGGAGAGCCCCCCGCCGACGATTCCGACCCTCGGGAGAGGGGATGCGGCGAGACGCGACCTCCCACCCTGAACACCCAGCGCGACCGCGGCCAGGGCGCCTTTCTTGAGAAACGACCTGCGAGAGTTGGACGACATGCGTGCTCCTGACGGGGGGTTCGGCCGCCGCACCGGCCGGGGATATTCTCTTGAAACGGGGCTCGGCGTTCAAGCGGTCAGCCAACGGGGTCACGCCCGTTGTAACCAGAACCCCTGCCCCTGGACCGTCGGTCCGATGGGTCTACGGTCTCATCCGCCGTGGCCCTCTTTTCTTATGTGGACGTGACGGGCGGTCGCTGCGGCGTTGGATCCTGTCTTGACGGTACAATCGGCGGCGCTCGAAATACGTCAAGGAATACGGAAAGGAAACAGCATGAAAATCGTCGTTGTCGGAGGCACGGGCCTCATCGGGTCGAAGCTCGTCGCCAAGCTCGTCGAGTGGGGCCATGAGGCGATTGCCGCTTCGCCCAAGACGGGTGTCGACGCGGTCACCGGCGAGGGACTCAAGGAAGTCCTCGAAGGGGCGTCGGTCGTCGTCGACGTGTCGAACTCTCCCTCCTTCGGAGACGCGGCGGTCATGGAGTTCTTCACGACGTCGACCGGAAACCTCCTCACCCGGGAAGCCGCTTCGGGCGTGCGACACCATGCGGTCTTGTCGGTCGTGGGCAGCGAGCGTCTGCCCGACAGCGGCTACTTCCGCGCAAAGATCGCGCAGGAGCGGCTAATCAAGCAATCCTCGATTCCGTACACGATCGTCCGCGCGACGCAATTCTTCGAGTTCGTCGAGAGCATCGCCGACGCCGCCACCGACGGCAGCAGGGTTCGCGTCCCGCCCGCGCTCATCCAGCCCATCGCAGCCGACGAGGTCGCGGAAGAAGTCGGGAGGATCGCGGTGGGTACGCCATTGAACGGCACCGTGGAACTGGCGGGGCCCGAACGGTTCCGACTCGACGAGCTCATCCGACAGGCCCTAAGCCGGCGTCACGATCCGCGGGAAGTCGTGGCAGACCCGCAAGCGCGCTACTTCGGCGCCGAACTGAGCGAACGGACACTCGTTGCCGGCGACGACGCACGACTCGGCGAGACCCGATTCGAAGAGTGGCTCGGCCGGCAAGCGCTCCAGAAGTAGTGGCGACCCCGGAGCAATGATTTTTCCTTTCCCACATCCCTGAACGTAGGAGTGGCCTCCACTGACGAGGACGAGCTCGCTCGTAGTGCCCGCGCCTTTCGAGGTGGACAAAGCAGCCTATTGTGGCGCTCTCGACCGCCGCGCGTCCCAAGACCGCGACGATCGTCGCCGCAGGGCGGCCGCAAAACGCTGATATCATCGGAGGTAGCCGCCGGGTCGCCCTGGCACGTCGCTTGCTCGAAAGCATTCCATGATTCGCGATATCCAGCTCGCCTTTCGTTCGCTTTCCCAATCACCGGGTTTCACGGCCGCGTCGCTCGTGACGCTCGCCTTGGGTATCGGATCGTCGGCGGTCGTGTTCACGTTCGTGAATGGGTTGCTGCTGCGGCCGCTTGCGTTGGGCGGCGCGACCGACCGTGTCGTCTCGCTTCACGGAATGCACCCCACGCAGGCGCCCGACGATTGGGACGACGCCGCCGCGTCGTATCCCGACCTGTGGGATGTGCGGGCCGAAACCTCGTCGTTCGAAGACGTTGCCGCGTACTTCGACAAGGACTTCACGCTCTACGGCGAGGAGACCGTGCGGGTGCTCGGAAGCGTGGTGACGCCGAATCTGTTCTCGGTCCTCGACACACAGCCTTCGGTCGGGCGCGACTTTCGCGCGGATGATGGTGACGAGATCGGTTTCGCGAGCGTCGTCATCCTGAGCGACGGCTTGTGGCGAAACCGTTTCGGAGGAGACCTGAGTATCGTCGGAGAACAGATTCTCATCAACGAGCGCGAGCACACCGTGATCGGCGTGATGCCGCCCGGGTTTCGATTTCCGGAACGGAGCGATCTCTGGACGCCGTACGATCCGGGCGAACGTGCGAACCGCGCAGCGCGCATGTTTCTGGGCGTCGCCGCACTGAAGACAGGCGTCGGGCTCGGCGACGCGCGCCTCGAGCTCGAAGCCATCGGCGAGAGGCTCGCCGCGCGTTACCCCGACACCAATCGGGGGTGGGCGCTTCACGCGATTCCGTATCGCGACCTCGTCGTGAAGCCGACGAACGTG
>DAISKN010000232.1:0-9371 GCA_036820975.1 Acidobacteriota bacterium
CGACGGTGACGACGGAGCCTCCACTTCGAAAGACGACGTTCTCGAGCTCTTCCTCTCGTCCTTCGAGGAAATTCAGGACGTCCTCGTTGGCGAAGTCCCGGACCACGGCGTCGATGAAAGGGAACTCCTCGAGCCAGCGGACCGCGTCCTCCTGGAAGATGTCTCCGCTCCCGACGAGAATCGCGCCGGGGCCGAGCCTCTTCTTCACCGACTCCAGGAACGGGAAGTCGTAAGTCCAGCTGATGGCGCCGCTCAGGAAGAAGATGGCGTCGGGCCCGAAGGCTTCGATCGCCCGGCGGCAGGCATCCGGGCTCAGGCGGTCGACCACGGCGTCGATGAGCGCCACCTGATACTTCTCGGCCAGGCGTCCGCTCTGCATCAGGAGATCCACGGGCTCGAAGATGTAGTTCGACTTCGTGGTCTTGCTGCAGTAGTAATCGCGGATCACGAGCTCGGGCGCGGGCGGATTGAGCAGCAGAACTTTCTTGATCTCGCGGCGGAAACTCCCCTCGGTCATCGCTTCTTACCCACCAGCAGGCGCTCGCCGATGCTGATCTTGAACGACGCCTCGCTGAGCCGGGCCGGGAGCAGCCGATGCAGGAGCTCCACGGCGGGCGTGATGAGCGGCACGGGATAGCGCGTGAACAGGGGCGCGGTGAATTCAACGGAAAGATACTTCAACGCGCGCTCTTCGTGCGCCACCTCGAATCCAGTCGCGTCGAAGAGCATCCGCAGGCCCTCCCGGCTCGGATAGAACAGGTGCTCTTCCTTGTAGTGAGGCCAGAAGCCCGCCATCAAATGGGCGGAGAGGCTGTCGACGTCGGGGGTGGTCACCGCGAGCCATCCGCCGGGCTTGAGCCAGCGAGAGAGCCGAGAGAGCGAGTCCGCGGGCTCGGGAACGTGCTCCAGGACGTCGAAGAGAGTGACCACGTCGAGGGAGCCCGGCCGCAGGTCGAGGGTCTCGAGCGATCCGTGATGCACTCTTCCCGGCACCACCAGGCTCGCGATCCGGACCGCGTGCTCCGAGATTTCCACTCCGCGGGCATCGAACCCCGCGCGACTCGCGTGCTCGACCAGGTACCCTCCGGCGGCCCCCACGTCGAGAAGCGCTCCACCGCGAACGCCCAGCCTCTCGAGGGTCTCGAGCCGCATCGCCGCCGTCGCCTGGCGGAGCTTCCACGCGGGACTTCCGGGGGCGAGGTTCCAGGACTCGAAGTAACCGGCGTCGTAGGTGAAGGCATGGGAGCCGTTGCCATTGGCCGAGGACAGCCTGCAGCTCCCGCAGGCGAGGCACCGCTGGACGCGGAGGCCGCCCCGGGCGGCAAACTCGCGGAAGCGATCACCTCGACAGGCTGGGCACTTGCTCTCGGTCATCCCGGCCGGCTTTCCGCGGCGCGGCGCTTACCCGAAGCAATTCCCGGGAGGCGGAAAGGACATCGGAGGCGCAGATTCCCTGCATGCAGATGTTGTTTCCGTTGCAGGGCGCGGTCTTGGTGTTGTAGACGTTGAGACAGGGGCTGCAGTAGACCCCGGCATAGAGCGTTCGGACGCGCGAGCCCAGACTCCCGTACAAGCTCGGAGTCTCCGGGCCGAAGAGCGCCACGGTCGGCGTGTCGGTGAGCGCCGCCAGATGCAGCGGGCCGGAGTCCACGGTGAGGAAGAGCTTCGCGCCCCCGAGCGCTTCGAGAAGCGACCGGATCGAGAGCTCTCCCGCGAGGTTCGCCGCACGCGACGTATCGCGGCAGAGCGCCAGGACCTCTCCGGTGTAGCTTCTCTCGTTCCTGGCGCCGACGAAGATCGCCTGGAGACCTTCGTTCTCCTTCAGCAGAACGTCGACCACGTCAGCGAACCGGTCCGCCATCCAGCGCCGTTCCAGGCAGAGCTCGCTCGCATTCGGATTGATCATCACGTACGGCAGCTCCGGATCCAGTCCGGCGGCGCGAATTTTCTCGGCGAGCTCCCGCGACGCTTCCCCGTCGGGCTGAAGCTCTGGAAGCGCGGCCGCCGCAGGCGAATCCTCGACGCTCGCGCCCAGTACTTCCGCCTGGGCCAGGAACACGCGCGTTATGTGCTTCATACCGTTGTAGTAGACTGGGTGGGTCAAGATGTTGCCCCGCCAGGCGATGCGCGACCAGTATCCAACGCGTATCGGGGCGCCGCTCAAATAAGCGACCACTGTTGAGTACCGGGTGAAGAACTCCAGGTCGCAGACCACGTCGACTCCGAGCTTCCAGAGCCTCGTCAGGGCGCGCAGCGTGTCCCAGGCCATCGGCAGGAGGCGCTTTCTGTGGATAGTGAGAACTTCGTCGAAGACTCCCAGAATCCCGGCGATCTCCCGGTTCTCCTCGAACGTCAGGAACGCGATTCTCGCGCCGGGAAAACGCCGGCGCAGCGCCGCGACCATCGGCGTCGCCAGCACGATGCTTCCCATGCCGAGGTACTTGGTCACCAGGATGGTCCTCACCTCGGCCGGGACCGTGGGGCTGGGAAAGAGAAACCGCCGCGGGCGATCGAAGAGGTCGAGGACGATGCAGCCGAGGCCTCCCGCCCAGCGATCGACGGCTTTCATGAACTCGACGCGCATCATCCAATTCCGGGAATTCCGGGAACACCGGCAGGGTTGTTCCTTATCCTACGAGGGTCGGACATTCGGAAACTCGCGAGGCTCTCGCGGAAGGAAGCCGCAGAAGTCCTTCCGCCATGCGGTTTGCCTTCTGTCAATCACGCTGGAGAATAGCACAATTCCAGGAGTTCCAACGTCGAATGGGTGAGCGCTCGGCGAAGGCGGCAGGGGAGCACGGTCGCCGCCGCTCCTGGCCGTGGCTTCCCTTCTACGCGCTGCTGACCTTCCTTCTTCTCTGGCCCATGAGCTTCGCGCTCGACCGGCGGCTCCCCGACGATTCCGACGCCCTCCAGAACCTGTGGATCGTCTGGTGGGGAGCGACCCACCTCGATCTGGGCTATCCGGAAATCTTCGACGCGAACGGCTACTACCCGAATCCGCGCGCGCTGGCGTATTCCGAAGCGCAGTTGGCGCAGGCTCTCCTGAGCTGGCCGCTCTTCCGCTTTCTCGAGAACCGCGTCCTGTCCTACAACCTCCTGGTCGCCCTGTCGCTCTGCCTGTCCGCCTTCGCCGCCCATCTGTTCCTTCGCGAGATCGTCGGGAGCACCTGGGCGGCCTTCGTCGGTGCGGTCGTCTATGCGTTCAGCGCATACAGTTTCTCGCAGCTGGCTCGTTCGCAGCTCGTCAGTCTCCAGTGGATGCCCCTCGCCCTCCTGTTTCTGCACCGATTCTTCGTCCAGAACCGGAGAGTCCACCTCGCGGGCTTCGCCGTGTTCTCGATCCTTCTCGGGCTCGCGTGCTTCTACTACCTGCAGTTCTATCTCGTGGCTCTCGCCTTCATCCTCCCCGGCTATTTCTGGGCGTATCGGAGCTGGGAGCGACCGAGCGTCGTCCTGTGGCTGTCGGCCTCCCTGGCCGTGATTGCCGCGCCGCTCTATCTCGTCGCCTTGCCGTACTTCGATCTCTTCCATCGCTATGGGTTCAGCGGGAAGGCGGACAGCTACGACCTGATTCATTTCTTCGAGCCGCCGGCGGGGAGCCTCCTGTACGGTGTCTTCGACCCCAGCCCCTCATCGCTCGACCAGTTCCTGGGATTCATCGCCCTCGCCATTGCGGGGATCGGGCTCTGGCATCTCTGGCGCGAGCGCTCCCGATCGGAGCGCATCGTGGCGCTGGCCTATCTGGCTCTGGGGGTCGCGAGCTTTCTCCTCGCGGCGGGACCCGACATCCTCGTGAACGGGGAGCGATGGTTCCCCGGACCTTACCGGCTCCTTCAGCTCGTCAAACCGCTCGGGAACCTTCGCGACCCGCACCGCTTCTCGATCCTGGTGCGGCTCGCGCTGTCTCTGTTCGTGGCGGCGGGCGCCGCGGCTCTCGTCTCCGGAAGTGGACGACGACGACGCGGGCTCGTGGCCGCGCTCCTTTCGGCGCTGATCCTCGGCGAACAGTGGTCGACGAGGCACACGACCGGCACCGAGATACCCGTGGGCGACGAGATCCCGGAAGCCTACCGCGCCCTCGCGGCGCAGCCGGGGAAGGGCGCGGTTGCGGAGCTCCCGGTGCTGCCCTTCCGGCATATCCGTTTCAACACTCTCGAGTCCTACTTTTCCACGTTTCACCAGCGCCCGATCCTCGTCGGAAAACCCAGCTTCCCCCCTCCGGCCTTCGAGCTCCTGCGGTGGGAGCTTCGCGGGTTCCCCGATCGCAGGTCCATCGTCCTCCTGCAGTCTCTGGGTGTCGAGCAAGTGCTGGTCCACCCCAAACGCTGGGGAGATCGCGGGGCACACCTCCTGAGGATCCTCGCGCGGAGCGAAGAGCTTCCCCTGCTCGAGCGGTTCGGCGACCGGCCGGATGTCCTTTGGGAGCGCTATCAACTCGGATCGGAGCAGCTCCACGATCTCGTCCCGCTCGGGGAACGAGGCACGGCCCGAAACTGCGACTGCCGCGAGATCGACCGCGGCAGCCTGGCCGTCGCCGCGAGCGGCGCTCACGATCCTTCTCTCGCCATCGACGGGAGCCCGCTCACGAAGTGGACCACGGGAGGCGAGCAACCCAAAGGCTCGTTCTTCGAGATCGCGTTCGACCGGCCGCGGGTCCCCGTTCGCGTCGAGATCGAGATGGCGTTCCCCCACGACGAGTTCGCCCGCAACCTGGAGGTCAACGGATTCCGCGGCGAGAGGTTCTGGAGGCTGAATCAAGTCGAGGACGTGTGGCACACGGTCGAGCTCGTTCGCCGGCTGATCGACGAGCCGAAGGAAGCGCGGCTTCGCTACGACCTCGAGCCGATGGAAGTGGATCGGCTGCGGCTCTTCATCCAGGTGAAGGAGGAGGGCGCGCCGGGATGGAGCATCCCGGAGATTCACGTCTACGAGTCGACTCAGCCGCCAAGCCCGCTTCCCTGACGAGGGGCGAAGTCTCTCGCGGCGACTCTCCGGAGCAGGTCGAGCGTTCTCTCGACCATCACCGGCCAGGCGAAGCGGCTCGCCGCCGCCGCGGCCCCGCGGCCGAGGCGCTCGCGCTCCCCCGGGTCCCGGCACAGATCCGCCAGCGTTCGGCCGAGCGCCGGGTCGTCGCGCCAGGGAACGAGACGGCCGCTCTTTCCGGTCTCGATGAGCTCGGGATTCCCGCCGGCGTCGCTCGCCACGATCGCCCGCCCCGCCCGCATCGCTTCGAGAAGAACGTGGGAGAGTCCCTCGTAGCCCGACCAGAGCACGAAGAGGTCGCAGGCCGTCATGTACTCGGCCATGCGCTCGCGCGGCACGGAGCCGAGGAGCGTCACCTCCGGCCCAGCTCCCACTTCTTTCATCAAACGCCGCAGATCGTCTTCACCCGGGCCTCCCCCGGCGACGAGCCACCGCAGTCCGGGGAACTCCCCCTTCATACCCGCCGCCAGCCGGATGAGGGAATCGAAGCCTTTCCAGGGCACCAGTCGGCCGGCCGAAAGAACCACCGTGCGGCCTTCGAGTCCGAGAGACTTCTTCGCCGCCTCCCGGCTCGCCCCGGAACCGCCAGCCTCGGGTATGCTGTTCTCGACGACTTCGATCTTGCTCTCGGAGACGCCCCAGCCGGTCACGACCTTCTCGAGGAAACGACTCGGCACCACGATCCGATCGACGCGGCGAGCGACCAGACGCTGCGCTCGCCGGATCCGCTCCACCCCCGCCGCATACCTCTTTTCCTGAAAAATCCCGAAGTCGTCGGAGACGGCGCCGGAATCTCGCGCGATCTCCCAGGCAGCGTCGCCGACGATCTTGAGCAGGACGGGCTTTCGCGCGAGCCGGGCTCCGAGCCAGCCGGGTAAGCCGGAGCTCAAGGGGTCTTGCAGGTAGACGACGTCGGCGTCACGGGCCTGCCGGCGGACGGAAACGAGATAGTCGAAGTAGCGGCGCGGAAGCACTCTATCCCGGCGCACGCGGCGGACGGGAAACCGGGACTCGTCGCCCCGGTCGCCGTAGGTAACGACGCTCACCTCGATGCCCCGGCGCAGGAGCTCTCCCGCCAGACCGCTGACGTACGTCGCGGGGCCGCCGATGTCGGGAGGGAAGATCCCGGTCGCGAAAAGGACTCTCATCTCTCTAGTGCATCAGCGCTTCGCGCGGAGGCGGGTCGGGCTTCGGCGCGGTTTCGCCGAAGCGCTCCCGCGCGAAACGCTCCACTCGCGAGGCTGCAGACGCATTTTCCCGCAGCCTGCCAGACGCTGGAACCCGCTGTCCCTGTCGACGGAATCGGTCTAGAATCCCGCGGCGCGAATCCTTGCACGAAACCCCGATGCCAGACTTTCGACCCGGAACGACGCCTCTCGAATATCCGTCCTGTCCCGGATGCGGCAACGAAGACATTCCGCCGCCCCTGGTCTACGAAACCTCGATCTACTCCGAGGGATTCACCGTCGGGCTGAGCCGCTGCCCGCAATGTCACGTGTACTTCACCCGGCCGCGCCTGACTCGCCACAACATCCGCACCCGGGAGGCGGAGTACGAGCAGGTCAGGAAGAAGTACGAGCCCGAGGCGCGCTCCGGCCGCTTCCACAAGAACGGCAACTATCGACACTACCTCGAGCTCGCGGAGAGCCATCTCCGGCGAAGCGGCGCCGCGACCCCCTATCGGGTCCTGGACATCGGCTCCCACTGCGGGTTCTTCGTCCGATTCGCGAGGGAGCGCGGATGGGACGCGAGAGGCATCGAGCCGGCGGGTCCGATGGTGCGCTTCGCCAGAGAAATCAACGGACTGGAAACCATACAGCAGGGACTCTTCGACGAACGGAGCTGCGAAGGAGAAACGTTTCACCTGATCACGATGTTCGACGTGCTCGAGCACATTCCCGAGCCGGTGAAACTCCTGAGCGCCGTGCGGCAGAGGCTCGCGCCGGGAGGGCTGGTGCTCTGCAAGGTCCCTCACATCCGGTTCTACGTGGCCTGGCGTCGGCTCGTCATGGCTCTCGCCTCTGTCGGTCTCCTGCCGCGGTATCCCACGTATCTAGCCGAGCCTCCCGCGGAAGCGAAGACCTCGACGGTGCCCCCGCTCTTCGATCTTTTCGAGCACGTCGTGCACTACGACGATGCCGCCGTCGCGCGGATTTTCGGCCGCGCCGGGTTCCCGTCGACGTCGACGCTTCCGGCGCCGCCCACCAACGCCCGGGGCGACCGTCTCAACTTTCCTCGCTCCGTCACCTACGGAATCGCCCGCGGGGCGTTTCGACTTGGTTTTCGTCCCGACCGGTTGATGCACGGGCTGCTCATCCTCGGCTATCGCGAATCGACGGCCTGAGCCGAGCTCTTCGGGATCACTTGCGCTCCGCGACCAGGAGCAGCATGTGTCCCGCGAGACCGCGACATATGGGGTTCTCGAAAACGAGGTTCTGAACCGACCAGAAGAGTCTTCTCCCGCGAGAGATCGCCGGGGTGGCGCCGGCCGTGGAGGCTCTCTCTCCGGCCTGGCGTCCGTTCGACGGCGCCACCGGGATCTTCTTCTCGCCCGAGGCCAGCCACTTTCTTCTCGCGGCCCGCGCGACGTCCCGAAGCGCTTTCATCGTTCCATAGCTGGAATGGGTGAGGATGCGGAATCCGCTCGCCTCGACGAACCCCTCGAGCTCTTTGCGCTCGAAGAAGTACTGATAGAAAGAGCCCTCGTCGGGCCGGGAGGTTTCGACGGGCTGGATGCGGCGCAAGGGCGAGACCCGCGGCACGGTCAGAATCAGGATCCCGCCGGGCCGCAGCACGCGGGCGGCTTCCCGGAGCACGAGCGAAGGGCCCTCGCGGAAGTGCTCCGCGACACCGAAGGAGATGTAGCCCGACATCGAAGCGTCGCCGTAGGGGAGGTCGCGGACGTCGCCCCGCTCGAAGGACAGCCCGGGGAAGGTCCGCCGCGCGCGCACCAGGGCCTCCTCGCTGAAGTCCATGCCCCGAGCGCGAAACCCGGCTTCGTTCAGGAGAGCCACCCAGTGCCCCAGGCCCGAGCCCGCCTCCAGCAGCTCGCCCTCGCGCGGCAGGTAGCGGACGAGCGTCTCGTAGACGTTCGAGAAGCTCCGGTAGTACTCCTTCACGAATCGAACCGCATCCGGTGAGTAGCGGCTCCACTCCTGGTCCCAGACCTCGGAGCTTCCCGGAGCGTAGCTTACGAGTCGAAGGTGCTCTCCGTGCTTCTCACGCACGACGATCTGAGAGGATCCCATTTCCGGTTTTCGTCAGCGGTCGGAGCGAAGCGCCCCGGGCCGCCGCGTCATGATAATGTCACAATCCGAGTGAAGACGGTTCTAATCTTCAGCTGGTTCTATCTTCCTTACCTCGGCGGCGCCGAGCTTTTCGTCCGCGAGATCGTGAGCCGTCTCGCCGGACGTTACCGCTTCGTCATCGTGACGGCTCGAGTCGACCGGGCGCTGCCCCGGCGCGAAACCTGCGATGGAGCCGAGATCGTCCGCGTCGGCTTCGGGCGGCCGGTGGACAAGCTCCTGTATCCCCTGCCCGCCGTCTTCAGGGCCCTGGACCTGGACTCCGTGAGCCTGGTCCACGCGATCATGGTGAACGCGTCGGCCCTCGCCTCGTACCTGTACCTCCTGGTGAAGCGTCGGCCGTCGCTCCTTACCCTACAGAACGGGGACAGCGAGGAGTACGTCCGCCGGTATCTCGGGCCCGCCTTTCCCATCTACCCCCGATTGCATCGGCCGTTCGATCGGATTCACGCCATCAGCCGACACCTGCGCGATCAGGCAGTGGGCTACGGCGCCGACCCCGCGCGCATCTCCGTCATACCGAACGGTGTCGATGCGTCGGTGTTCTCTCGCGGCGCGTACTCCCGGGAAGAGCTGGACGAACTACGCAGCGGACTTGGACTCGGCGGCAAGCGGGTCATCCTCTCGGTGTCCCGCCTCGTGGTGAAGAATGGAATCGAGGAGTTGATCCAGGCGATGCCGTCGGTGGCGAAGCGGCATAAGGATGCGCTCCTCCTTCTCATCGGGGACGGCGAGGATCGCGCCCACCTCCAGAAACTGGCCGCGGAGCTCGAGATCGACGACCGCGTGCGTTTTCTGGGACGAATGGAGCCGAGGGACGTGGCCCGGCATCTTTGTCTCGCCGAAGTATTCGTGCGGCCCTCCGTCAGCGAGGGCCTCGGCACCGCGTTTCTCGAGGCGCTCGCCTGCGAAGTTCCCATCGTCGGCACTCCCGTCGGCGGCATTCCCGAGTTCCTCGCGAACGGGACGACCGGCCTTTTCTGCGAGCCAGGCGACCCGGAGAGCGTCGCGCGGGCGGTGAGCCGTCTGCTGTCCGACCCGGACCTGGCGCGGAGCTGCGCCGCCCGGGGAAAAGAGATG
>DAISKN010000233.1:0-9343 GCA_036820975.1 Acidobacteriota bacterium
CGGCCGCGCCTCTACTACGAGCTCACGCCGAAGGGAATCGCGCGACTCGAGGAAACACGGGAAACACTCGCGGGACTTCTGAATATGAGGGCGCCTGAGGTCGGAGAGGCCGAACGTCGGCGTATGGCAGAGCGGGTGGAAAGGAGCGGGGAACTGAGCGAACTCGCCCTTCGAATTCGGGACGCGGCGGTCGAAGCCGGGCTTGGATGAAGCGGAAAGGTCGTGGAACCCTCCTCGATGTCGCGGTCCGGCTGGCGGAAATCCTGCCCGAGCCGAACGCTCTCATCGGAGCGCTCGCCGTGGGTGCTCACGGGCACGTTCGCGCCTCCGACGATATCGACTTCGTTTCTACCGCGAAGCCCAAGGAGATTCAGGCGTTCCTGAGAAGGGCCGGGATCGAGAGCGAGATCCGGCGAGGTGATGTGCTCGAGGGCGACGTCGCGTCCGTGGTCCACGGACAGTTGGAAGGGCTCTCCTTCGACGTCCTCTCTCCACCGGTCCCCATCGACTGGAATCGCGTGGTTCAGCTTCCCCTCGCGGAACGCTCGAGGTTGCGAGTCGTAGACCTGGAGACCCTCGTGCGCCTGAAGCTGCGCGCGGGGGGTCCGCAGGATCTCATCGACGTGGTGCATCTCGTCCGCCTGCACCCGGAGATCGAGGGAAAGGCGCTCGGGTTCGCGGACGCCTATGGCGCGCGCAAGCGGCTCGCGGAGTGGCTGTCCGATCCGCGGATCCGCGCTACGGCCGTGAAGGGGTCGAAGCCGCAGCGGCCATCCACTCGAAAAGCAAAAGGCTCTCGCTCTCCGCGCCGCCGGGGAGGGAAACCATCCCCTGGTCCGGCTCGCGATGGCCGATGACGAGAACGAACGGCACCCTCTCGAGCTCGGCGCCTCGAACGCGCGCCGAAAGCGGTTCCGCTCGCGCGTCGAGTTCCGCCCGAAGCCCTGTCGCGATGCGGTGGTGAGGCGTTTTTTCGGATCCTGAGGAAGGCGCCCGCCTCATCGCAGAGTCCGAGAACTTTTCTGCTCGGCGGGAGTCAGGTGGCGTTTTTACTTAGCGCTAAGTAAAATGACTCATGAACGTATCGCGTATGGCCAGAACGCTCGGGAGCCTAGGAGGACGAGCTCGCGGCAAACGATTGTCGGCGGCGGAGAAGAAGCGGATTGCATCGCTGGGGGGAAATGCTCGGTCTCGCTCACTGCGGGCAGCCCGACGGATCTCGGACAATTTCCGATATGCCGCCGTACTCGACGACCTTCGCGGGCAACGGCACACCGTCAGGCGCCTGAGCACTTTCGCGGGCCCTCTGCCGGGGATATATCCCACGAGACCGTGAAATGCCCGACCCCGTCGACCATCTACAAGCAGTTGGCGAAATCGTTCGGGGTCTAAGCGCCCTCGGCCTCGAGCCGGTGCTCGTGGGAGGCATGGCCCTCGTAGTGCTGGGGTCTCGAAGAGTCACACGTGATTTCGATTTCGTGATCGCTCATCCGGGCGACCGCCTCGTGCGAACCATCGACCTGTTCTACGACCATAATCTGGAACTCGCCTCGCGTCTGAACGAAGTAGGAGAGGTGATCTCGACTATCGCCAACCGTAAGGTGGCGGCCATCCGGCTTCGCCTCGACGCGCCCCGGAGCTCGTATTTCTTCAACACCGAGACTGGCCTTCGGGTCGACCTTCTGTTCGACTTCCCCATTCCCGCCGAGAAGCTCGCTCAGCATGCGACACGAACCAGGATTCGCTCGCATGCGTTTACCATCGCCTCCGAAAAGGATCTCCTGCGTCTCAAGAGGATGGCCCGCGCAGCGCGTTCGGCGCCGGGCGACGTCGAGGACATAGCCTTTCTCGAGTCACGCCGTAAACGCTCCCGGTCGGTGTCGCGGCAGAAGAAGCGCTCTCGGCTCCGCTGAGCGGGGTTCACGGAGCGTGGCGGTTGCCCAGCCTCGAGTTGTCCATCAGGAGAATTTCTCTTTCCTCTCGCGAGAGCGCTGCCGAAGCCGTGATTCGCCTCGAAAAGCCTTTTCCGCTCCTCTCTCTCCAGCCTTCGTCAGTATTCCTTGCGAGCGGTAAGAGCTTCGAGCAATGCCGCGGTATTGAATAACCGAGTGGGATGCGATCTGTCGAAACGCCTTGGAATCACCGACGGAGACCCTGGGTCACGAGCTCCAAGCCGAAGTGATCCACCATCCGGTTGTAGGCCTCGGCGGCGGCGCCGTTTCCCCAATCGTAGATGGTGAAGACGCCCATCCCCTCGCCCTCGGGGCTCGTCCGGCCTCCGTGGCCGTAGTTCTCCATGGTGAAGCCGTAGTCCTCGGGGCCGAAGAACGGGTGCCTCTTCTCCCACTGCTCCTTCGTCCGGGGATTCTCGGGGGCGTACATCATGACGAAGGAGGACCGGAGCGCCGCGAGCCCTCTCTGGACGTACTCGTCCCGTGAGAGCTCCTGGCCGTAGCGCACGAGGGTCTCGGCGAAAAGGCTCTCGCGCGAGTCGTTCCACTCGGCGTCGGCGTTCATGACTCCGAAGCCTCCGAGGACGTCGACGTACATGTAAGGAGGCTGCCAGGAAGCCTGGGCCATCAGGAGCTCGTCGAGGACCCTCTCGCCGAGCTCTAGGTATTCTCTCTTGCCCGTTACCCGATAGGTCTCGAGAAGGGCCTCCGCCGTCCAGAACATCGAGAACGTATTCTGCTTGTAGAGATCGTTGCGCTCGACCTTCTTTCCCAGGAGGTCGTCGATGCCCCAGGAGGAGCAGGACCAGTAGGTCTCGAAGTCCTCCCAACGGCCTTCGGGAACGATGTGGGTCGCGACGGCATCCATCGCCCGAAGCGCGGCCGCGCGATACTCGCTTCTCCCCGTCGCCCGGGAGAGAGCGAGGAGGAACGTGACCGAGAGAGACGTCTCGGGAGAATCGTCGAGGACTTCGAGGGGCTTCAGAGTCTCCTTGTCGAGCCACGCGGGAAAGAACCCTCGCGCGTCCTGGCGCTGAAGGAGAGCGTCGCCGTAGCGGGTGGCGTACGCGAGCAGCCGCTCGTCCGGCTCCAGCTCCTCGTGCCAGCGCAGCATGAGAAGCGACGTCCAGCTCATGTCGAGAACGTGGTAGGGCGCGATTCGAGGATCGGCGCTCCGCGAGCCCGCGAGACGATTCACCGGATTTCGATCGGAGTTACCCCAGAACGCGGTCGCCCAGCCTCGCGATCGATTGAGGCCATTCACCGTCTCCATCTCGGTCGCGATGAGCGAGAGGAAGAAGCCGTCCTTCACGGGAGCGAGGAGCGCGAGCTCCTTGGTCATCCGCGCTTTCGCGAGAAGCTCCTCGTTTCCGCGGGCACGCGCCCAGCGGAAGAGGCCCGAGGCCGAGCGCAGCGAGCTGAACCAGGCCTGGTTCCAGATGGAGCGGAACTCCCGCTCGTCGACCTCGCCGGGATAGTTCGGGCTCTGGGTCTGATTGACGATGAAGACCGGCGCTCCGACCTTATTCCCCTCGAGCTCGAACTCCTGCCACACCGCGTCGCGCCAACCCTCGAACGCCCACCGGTAGGTGTGCTCGACGTACGGCGTGAGGTCGCCTTTCAACGGGCGGCCTTGCTCGAAGAGCGAACGGCCGTAGCGCTCCCAGAGAAACGAGAGCACGGGGCGAAAGGGATTCCGCGCCGCCTCGGGAGAAGTCGAGGACAGCGCGAAGAACCCGAATTGTACCCTGCCCTTCGGATAAGAGGCGCCGGGCTTCCGCACGTAGAAGACGTGACCCTCGACCTCGGTGTCGCTCATCCCGAGCGTGAGCTTTCTCGCGGGCGCGTCGAGATCCATGTACCAGCGGACGGGCGTGCCGTCGAGGAGGAGGTCGAGGTCGGGGACGAGCGTCAGAGTACAGCCCGGCGCCGAGGCGATGAGCGCCGGAGAGCGGAAGCTGTGCTGGTCGATGACATGGCGCGCCGTGGGGGTGAGATGAGGGGACCAGTGGAACTCGGGAGCGAAAGCGGGCTCGATATCTATCCGCCAGTCATCCTGAGTCACCCGCTGCTCCAGATCGAACGTCAGCCGGAACCGCAGGATCCCCGCGGGTTCGCGAGTGACCTCCACCTGGGGCTCGACTCCGCCGAGAGCGTCCGCCCGCATCGAAGAGACGCAGGACATGAGCTCCGCGGGAACGTCGATCGCAAGGAGCAGGAGAAGCGCCAGAGCGTTCATAGCGTGAGAAACGCCCACTCGCGGCTGAAGGGGACGCTGCTCAGAAAGACGCTCCCCTGGTCGAGAACCAGGAGGATGTCACTCGGATTCACTCCGATCCCGCGCTCGGCATCGTAGAGCCCCGGCTCGACGGAGAACATCATTCCCGGTTCGAGGACGGTATCGTCGCCGAGAGCGATGAACGGGGGCTGGTGGCCGGCGAAGAACTGGCCCTGTCCGTGGCAGGGGCGGTGATAGATGTAGCTCTGCATCCCGTTCCGGAGCTGGAGCTCGTGGACCTTGTAGGCGATCTCCGAGCAGACCGCGCCGGGACGCGCCTCCTCTCGCAGAAGGATCGCCGAGTCGGTGACCACCTGCCACATTTTCTCGTGGTGGGACGCGAAGGGCGCTACCAGGTAATTTCGGTAGCACTCGCCGCCCATTCCGCCGAGGCGGATGTCGGTATTGACGTAGACCGGGTTTCCCTTCTGAATCTTCGCGTAGAAGAACTGGTTGGGGTGGGGAGAGGCGGTCGCGACCCCGGTTCTCACGTAGTGGGAGGTCACCTCGATTCCAACGGCGGTATGGGGCTTCCCGTCGTAGCGGACGTCTTTCATCAGGAGACCGATGCCGAAGGCCTGGAGGGCCTGTCCCACTTCGAAATCCGTCGCCTCGGTGCCGCGCTCGAGGATGTAGTCGCGGGCGAAGGCGTGGATCTTGTCGAAGTAACGATAGGCGCGCTGGGTCAGAGCGATCTCCTCTTTCGTTTTGCGGATCTGCATGCCGAGGCACAAATCGGAGACCTCGACGACTTTCGCGCGGGGAAGGATCGATTGGAGCGACGCCCGCTGCGCGTTCGTGGGCTCGAAATCGATCCCGAGCGTCTTCTCGCCCAGCCCTCTCTTCTTCAAGCCCTCGAGCATCCACTCGAAGAGGTCGACGCGGTTTCCCCGCCCGAGCTCGCCGCGGTTCGGGAATCCGCCCGCCGCGTGCGGGTAGCAGAAGTAGTTCTCGTTCGACGTGGCCCACCACGAGTTGATGAGATCGCGGTCGATGGCCGGGGAGTACCAGTGAGCGACGTCCTTCTCGTCCAGCGGAAGCACCACCCAGGTGGATCGCTCGCCGCTCTGGCGGAAGCAGCCGGTGAAATAGACCTGGTTCTGATCGGTCCGAAGGAGGAGGGCGTCGACGCCTCGCTCGGCCGCCTTCTCCTTCAGGAGGCGCGTCCTCTCCTGGTGCCACTCGAGCGGAAGGCGATCGAAGCCGAGGGGCGAAGGCTCGGGCTGCCGGGGGTCCGGGCGGAGGAGGTTCTCGGATTCGCCCGCCGCCGAAACCGGAGCACAGGCGAGACCGCTCGCCGCCGCTCCAGCGAGACCGAGCCCGGTTCCCATCTCTCGAATGAACTCTCGTCTCGAACGCGCCATGGTTCCTCCCGAGCTTGTGTCCGTCCGCGGTTTCGGCTAATGTCCAAACCGCTCGGGGCGATTTCATCATGGGGCGCGTTGTTTTCCTACTCCGCCTCCTGGCGCCCGGTCAGGAGCCCGCGCTTCCGACGCCACCCGAGCACTATCAGAGCTACGACTGGGAGGCGGACGCGCGCGCGCTCGCCCTCGAGCTCGCGGCCGCAGCTCCCGAGGACGCCCGCACCCGCGCGGCGGCGCTCCTCGAGAGCCCGAAGCCCGAGGAAATCCGGGCCCTCCTCGACTCGTTCGAATGGCGCGGCCACCGCGGACGG
Source organism: Acidobacteriota bacterium (assembly GCA_036820975.1). Classification (GTDB taxonomy): domain Bacteria; phylum Acidobacteriota; class Vicinamibacteria; order Marinacidobacterales; family SMYC01; genus DAISKN01. Next base: position 5,906 of record DAISKN010000233.1, read on the forward strand.
CTCGAGAGCGTCCTCCTCCATGCTTCAAGGGTCCTCGAAGTCGTGCCCGACGGCGCCGCCCGATGGCGGCCCCTGATCCACGACGCCTTTCTCCTGTTCCTCCACGGCATGAGCGAAGAGCGTTTCGTCGAAAGGCTCGTCACCCAGGCGAGCCTTCCGCGGGACGCGAGCCGAGGCGACCGGGTCCTGGCGTTCGTGGCCGACGCGCCGAGCCTCCAGAAGCTCGCTCAGATCCTGGCCCGCAACCAGGAGCTCGCTCCCGACCTGCGGGAATCGCTCCAGACGCTCGAGAACGGGCTCACATCAGCTCGATACGACGAGATCCTGGGCGTGATCCACCGGGACCTGCCTTCCTCGAAGATCGAGGAGTACGGGATCGCCTTCCAGGACCGCCTCCTCGCGGAGGCGAGCGTCGGCGCGGTGATCGAGGCCGCCTATCGAATGCCGGGGAGCGAAGCGATCGAACGGGCCGCGTGCAAGGTGCTGAAGCCCCGCGCGGTCGCGGCGCTCGGCGAGGACCTCGAGCTCATCGACCGGGTTCTCGCGTACCTCGAGGAGCACTCCGACTTCTACGACATCGGCGACACTCCGCTGGTCGACATCTTCGAGGAGATCCGCGAAGCGCTCTCGCGGGAGGTCAAGGTCGCGGATGAGCGGAAGAACCTGATTCGAGCCCGGGAGTACCATGCCGGGGATCCTGGGATCCTGGTTCCCGCGGTCCTTCCGTTCTCGACCGAGAACGTCACCTGCATGGAGTTCGTCGAGGGGGTGAAGGTTACCGACGCTTTCCCCGACTTGCCGCGGGATCGAGCGGAGCTCGCCCGTCGACTCAGCGATGCCCTCACCTACGACGTAATCTTTTCTCCGAAGGACCCCGCGTTATTCCACGGGGACCCGCACGCGGGAAACGTCTTCCACTCGCCTTCCCCCGCCGACCCCTACCGCATCGCGCTCATCGACTGGGGCATCGCGGCGGAGTTCACGCTCGAGGAGAGAAAACAGCTGGCGCAGCTCATGCTCGGTCTCTACTTGAGCGACGAGAAGCGTCTCGGAAACCACGCCGAGGTCCTCGTCCAGCCCGACGCATCTGCCCCTCTCGATGCGGAGGACCGAACGCGCCTCAGGGAGTCCGCGGCCGCGGTCGTCGAGGGGAGCGGATCTCAGGAGATGTTCGCGCTCCTGGACGAGCTCCTGACCGAGCTCGCGCGGGTGGGCTTTCGGATTCGCTACTCGGCGGCGATCTTCATCAAGTCCCAGCTCACCATCGCGGGGATCCTGAAAGAGCTCGACCCCGATTTCGACCAGGACGACTACGTCATGGACCGCATCCAGGGACAAGTCTTTCGGGAGATCGGACCCCGGCTTCTCCGAACGGTGTGGTTTCCCTCGTGGAACTCCCACGAGTATCGTACTCTCTTGTCGAACGAGGACGTGAAGGACGTGCAGGTGAAGCGCACCGGCCAGTTCTGCAAGAAGGTCGGAAAGGGAATCTGGATCGGAATCAGCTTCCAGTGGCTTTTTTGATCGATCAGGAGGAGAAAATGCTCTCACGCCGCGGTTTTCTTTCGGGGCTCGGACTGGCTTCGGTATCGGGAACGATCGGCGGCCGCCGGGTCTCGGCCTCGCCCGAGGTCGTAGACGTCTACAAGGAGCTCGGCGTCCGGCCGTTCATCAACGCCGCGGGCACCTACACCGCGCTCTCGGCGTCGCTCCTGCCGCCCGAGGTGAGGCAGGCGATGGAGAGCGCCGCGCGGCACTACGTCTCGATTCCCGAGCTCCAGGACGCGGCGGGCCGCCGCATCGCTTCCCTGGTGGGCGCCGAATCCGCTCTGGTCACCTCCGGCTGCGCCGCCGCGCTCACGCTTGCGACTGCCGCCGCGGTCGCCGGCACTAGCCAGGAAGCGATTCTGCGCCTCCCCGACGTTACCGGGCTGAAGAATGAAGTGGTCCTCCCCAAAGGCCACCGGTTCGTCTACGACCACGCGATCCGGAACGTCGGTGTCCGCCTGGTGGAGGCAGGAAGCCGCGAGGAGCTTCTTTCTTCGATCACCGGCAAGACGGCGATGCTCTTCTATCTGAACAACGTCGCCAGCAAGAGCCCGTTAACCCGCGAGGAGCTCGTCGCGGCGGGAAAGAAGACGGGCGTCCCGACGCTCATCGACGCCGCCGCCGACCTCCCTCCGGTGAAAAACCTCACCGCATTCCTGAAGATGGGTTTCGACCTCGTCGCCTTCAGCGGAGGAAAAGGTCTCCGCGGTCCCCAGTGCTCGGGCCTGCTTCTCGGCCGGAGGGATCTGATCCAGGCGGCGTTTCTCAACGGCTCTCCCCACTCCGACACGGTCGGCCGTCTCGCCAAAGTGGGTAAAGAAGAGATCGTGGGGCTCACCCGCGCCGTCGAGCTCTACCTCGCGAGAGATCACGAGGCCGACTGGAAGGAGTGGGAAGAGCGCGTCGCTCACATCCTTTCGCGCTGTTCAGGGATCGACTCGGTTCGCGCCGAGCGGTTCGTCCCCGAGATCGCGAACGAGGTCCCGCACGCGGCGATTTCCTGGGACCCGAAGCGCATCGGCCTCACGCGGGAGAGCTTCGCCAAGGCGCTCAGGGACGGTGAGCCCCGCATCGAGCCGCGCCCGAGCCCTCCCGAGGAGCCCCGTCTCGAGATCGGAGTCTGGATGATGGAGCCGGGCGACCACCGCATCGTGGCCGACCGCTGCGCCGAGATCTTGAAGCAGAGCTTGGCTTGACCTGCGGGCGGGAAAGCTCGGTCCATTGGTTTCGGTCCCTGAAAATCAACACCAAGTGTTGAATTTTCAAGGTTGACTCGCCCGCTTCAGCGGCCGTTCCGTCTAGTTCTCGGCGGTGTAGCGTCCCAGGACCGGTTTCCCCGGGAAGACGTCCTTCACCGACTGCGAGTCGCGGACGACGAACTCTCCACCGACGAGGACGTTTACCACACCCGTCGAAAAACTCAGGTCGTCCTCGAAGGTCGCGGTGTCGCGGATCGTCCCCAGATCGAAGACGGTGATGTCGGCGTCGGCTCCGACCTGGATGCGCCCTTTCTTCTTCATCGCCGGCGCCACTTCCTCCAGGCGCTTCGCCGGAAGCAGGGTCATCTTCGCTACCGCCTCCATGAGATCGAGAATCTCGCGCTCCCGGACGTACTGCCCGAGGACGCGGGAGAAGGTCCCGGCGGAGCGCGGATGGGCGCCCGGAGCGTAGGGCATCCCATCGGAGGCGATCATCACGAAAGGAGTGCGGACCGCGAGATCGATCCACTCGGGCTTCATCACATGGATGATGACGATTCCGCCCTTCTCCCGGTACTTGCGGAACGTCTCCTCGGTGAGCCTCTCCCCGGTGTCCTGCCACTGGATATCCCCAGAAGAGATCCGCAGGCGCTCCTGCCAGCCCCCGTCGAAGATCGCGGACTCGATGGAA
>DAISKN010000234.1:0-9337 GCA_036820975.1 Acidobacteriota bacterium
GAACGGCGACGGCGCCACTTCCGGCATCACGCTGGCGCAACGGGCGATGGAGGACTGCCTCGCGAAATCGTCGTACGGCAAGGACGACGTCGAGGTCCTGATCTACGCCGGAGTGCGGGACGAGTTCATCGGTGAGCCGGCGATCGCAGCCTTGATCGCGGGCCGCTCCAGGATGAACGAGACGGCGGGGTTCCCCACCGCCGGGAAGAAGACCTTCGCGTTCGACGTCTACCAGGGGTCGATGGGATTCCTGAGCGCCTGCTACCTGGGGGCCGGGATGATGCGATCGGGACGCGTCAAGTCCGTGATGATCGTGGCATCGGAGCTCGAGCCCAATGCGGCGCGTCCGGAATGGGACCAGATTGGCATCGCCGCGGCGGGTTCCGCGGTGATTCTGGACAGCCCGGCGGATGGCCGGGCCGGGTTCGGTCACTGTCTGTTCGAGTCGTTCACCGAACATATCGGGGCGTATGCCTCGTGGCTCGGCACGAACCAGGGGACGCCGAGGATGCACGTCACGCGGCAAGCGGATCTCGAAGCCATCTATCTGAAGTGCATCCCCGGGACGGTGGAGGAGCTCCTGAAGTGCGCGCGGCTTTCGATGGAAGACATCAAGGTGATCCTGCCGCCGCAGATCTCGAAGAGCCTCGTGCCCCGGCTGGCCGACGCGCTGCATGTCGAGAGCGGCCGGTTCGTCGATCTGGCCGTGGACGGCCGCAGCCTGTCATCCTCGTCCCTGGCCCACTCGTTCCTGAACATCCCCGGCGCGGACGTCGCCGCGGGAGACGTCGGCCTGATGATCAGCGTGGGGAGCGGGCTTCAGGTCGGGGCCGCGATCTATTACTTCTGAACGACCCGATGTCCTGACCCCGCGCGCTCTGGCCACGAGCAGCGGCGGGCTCCCCGGCCGGCGCATCTTCGAGATGCCCTCTCCTGCACCTGTTCAACGAGGGTGTGGGCCGGCAGTCCAATCCGGAGCAATAGAGATGAGTGACAGGGTCGCAGCGGGTCCAGTCGGGGGCCGATGCGGACGAGCGGCGGTCTGGCCTCAGCTCGACAGCGCGACCGCCTGCGGAAGTGGCGCCTGGGAAGCCTCGAGATCGAGGGCCTCGATCTGGCGATCCAGATCCTTGATGACGAACTGGGCGAAGTCGCCGAGATGCAGGTAGTAGGCGATCATCGTGAGCACGGCTATGAGGCTTGAGTGGTTGTGGACCGCGCAATCGAGAACCGTCTTCCAGAAAACCCGCCTCAGCCCGGGCCGGGTGAACGTCATGCACCAGGCGAGGCGACCGATGGCGCGCAGTTCGCGGCGGACCTCCATCAACGTTCTCCCGCCGGCGTAATCGCTCCCCTTGAGGGCAAGGCCCATCGTGCGCACGCGGCCGAAAAAGGCCTCCGGTGTGTAGAGGCGCTTCAGGACGGTCCTGTAGTCATCCAGGATCTCTCGGCGCGGCCGCAGCGTGACGAAGTTCAATCCGCCCGTGCATTGATCTCCCTTGTTCGCCTCGACCGGCAACATCCGGCCTTCCTTTCTCAACCGCCGGGACAGCTGGGTATCCTGCAGGGCGAACAACAGCCCCACCATGGCGACCGGGATGCTCATGGCCTCGATCGCCTCGCTCATCGTCTCCGCGACACCATCCTTCTCTGTATCGAAGCCGATGATGAAGCCGGCGACGACATAGATGCCGGCGTCGTAGACCCTGTGAACGCTTTCCGTAAGGTTGCGCCGGGTGTTCTGTCTCTTCTGCGCCGACACCAGGGTCTCGGGATCGGGACTCTCGATTCCGACGAACACCGCCAGGAAATTCGCGGCACGCATCATTTTCAGGAGTTCCGCATCGTCCGACAAGTTGATCGACGCTTCCGTCTGGAACCGGAACGGATAGCCGCGCTCTTTCTGCCACTCGCTCAGGAGAGGCAGGAACTTCTTGACGGCCTTCTTGTTGCCGATGAAATTGTCGTCGATGAAGTCGACCGGGCCGCGCCATCCCGCGGAGTACAGCGCCTCGAGCTCTCCGAGAATCTGCTGACTCTCCTTGACCCGCGGCACGCGGCCGTAGAGCTCGATGATATCGCAGAATTCGCAGGAGAACGGACAGCCGCGGGAGAACTGGACGGTCATGGCGAGATAGTGGCTCAGGTTCAAGAGGTCGAAGCGCGGCACGGGAGTCTGGGTGATGTCGACCTGGAATCGGGGCGCTTCGAAGACACCCTGTTTCGCCCCCGCGGACCAGGCCGCCACGAACTGATCGAGGATCCCCTCAGCCTCCCCCAGGACGAGGAAGTCCGCGCTCCGGTAGGACTCCGGACTCGACGAGACGTCGGGTCCGCCGATAACCACGGGTTTGCCGTGGGCATGGGCCCGGTCGATGATCGCCAGCGTGTCGTTCTGCTGGAACAGCATGCCGCCGGTCATGACCATGTCGGCCCAGACGAGATCGCTCTCGGTGAGATCTTCCGCATTGCGATTGACGAGCCGGATTGTCCACGCGGGCGGGAGAAGTGCGGCGACGGTGAGCAGGCCCAGCGGCGGCTCCGTGCAGCGGGCGCCCAGCAGGTCACACAGTGGCTGATGGCTCCAGAACGAGTGCGGATTGAACCGCGGATAAACCATCAATACGTTGGGGCTCATCGCCGCCTCCTCACAGGATCCCGATCTTGCCGCCGGCGCCGCCGACCCCCGGCTAGGTCCGGTGCTGGTAGAGCCGACGCTCGCCAAAGAGACACCTGTCCTCTTGCTTGGTACCGTGAAGCCGGCCAGCCGAGGACCCCCGAGAGTCTACACTCTTCACATACAGAATTGCCACGCTCGACATACTAGTTGGGAATCGTCGTTTCCGTCAATAATCCCGACTCCAGCGCAAGACCCGGCGGCACCACCAACCTAGAAATCACGTGCGCGTGGAAATGATCGAGACAACGGTGGACTCCTTCACCTGACCCGTCCTTTGGTACCGTGGCTCGGGACACGCCTTCCATTTCACAGCCCAATCCGCGTCGCTGCGAAAAGCAGGCTCTTCGATCGTCTGGACTAGAGTGCGTCTTGAAGGGGACCTGTCGGCTTGGAGCACCCAGCCTGGCTTGCAGGCTGCTCCTCCCCCGGGTAACCTGTAGCGCGCGAATTTCTCGCCTGCGGTTCCAAGGGGGCGGACCGTGCTCCGGGCGCCTGCTCGCAGCATCGCGATGGCATGGGACGGACGGACGATGCGCTATATCAACGCCATCTACACGACGCATCAGGGTGAGCTCGTGTCGAACGAGTTTCTACTCCCGCATTTCCTAAAAGCGGTGGAGGTGGCTCCGGTGAGCCCGGAGCATCAACAGGAGCTCATCGATTCGGTCCGCTACTTCCTGGTGGGTGAGCGGGAGCGCTATGTGGTCCCAGGAGTGCTCGATCTGGGCAGCTTCGCGAAACGGGCGGCGGCATTCGAGACGGCGGCAGAGCGATCACTGGAGGCATTGTCCCAGCAGATCACTCTCGCCACGGCTTCGACCGAGGTCTCGTTCGATGTCATCGTGACGACGACCTCGACCGGGAGTCTGATGCCGGGGCTCAGCTACCGGCTCGCGGCCAGGCTCGGTGACCGCGTGCGCTCCGACACGATGATGGTGGACCTCCATGTGGGCTGCACGGGAAGCATGAAGGCCCTCAAACTCGTGGGGCAACTCGATGCCACGGCCGCCAATTGTCTGGTGGTATCGGTGGAGCTGCCGAGCACGCTCATCAATCTGAGCTCCACCGATGTCGACGTCTGGCAGGGGAACTGCACCTTCGGCGATGGGGCTGCCGCCGTGTGGTTGTCGGACCGGCCACCCCAGGGCGACATGGCCCTCGCTATGGAGCAACTCCGCTACGTGCAACATGCGCGGACTGGACTGGACTTGATCCGTTGGGGCTACGATGACTACTACACATTTCGGCTGGGCAACGAGAATACGTTCAACCGGGATGTTCGCGAATACATCACCCAGTCCCTCCGGGGAATCGAGCCCGCGGCATTGCAGTCGCCTCACTGGGCTATCCACCCGGCTGGAATCGCGCTGCTGATGCGTCTGTCGCGCAAGCTCGGCATGCCAAGGAACGCCCTGGACGCATCGGTGACCCACTACAAGCGTTTCTCCAACGCGAGCAGCGCCAGCATCCTTCACATTCTGCGCGATGAGGCCGCCACGGCAGTGGACGGCGGTATCATCAACTTGTTGACGATGGGAGCAGGCTTCAACGTGATATACGGGCATGTGCGCAAGGAGCGTTAGGTGAATCAGGAAGAGATCCTCTCATGGGCGCGATCTTGGGTCGAGTCGAACAAGCTGAGCAAAGACGCGGGCGACTTTGCACGCGAAAAAGTGAGCGACATCATCACCCAGAGCACCGACGTTGTGGAATTCACGCTGGACCTCGAGGAGGCCCTCGGAATGGAGGACACGGGCTTCGATCTGGACGCGCTCGCCCCCAAGTTCGCCACCCTCACCTTTGCGGAGCTGGCGGACGAGATCGTGAAACTGGCGCAATCACGGAAGGCCTGATCGACGATTGCCCGCAAGGATGGCGCTCGAGCCATTCCGTGCCAGGCGGCTCGTCTCCGAGTCTTCGAGGTTCCGACGGATCCGTGTTCCAGAGCAACTTCATGGTGTATTTCTGAGGAGAGTGTTTCCGGCGCGGAGCCTGACGGGAACGACGCTCAGCGCCAATGTCCGGGTGATACCCCAGGCGTCAACGTTGGTTGTCAGCCGACCGGCGAGTCAATACCCAATCCGGACGGGGTCCTTATCCCCCGCTCGGCGTTGCTGCGTCGAGGATGAACCTGACCTCAGACCGCGCCCTCGAGCGGGAGATACGCCTCCAGTTCCCGACGGGCCGAGTTACGACCTCCTGTCATTATGCTCCATCGACAGGAAGCTCTTGGGCGATATACCATCTCGCCGATGAATCTCGGCTCCGGGGTGCACCTGCCGATTCAGACGATAGAACCTGTTGTGCTGCGGCCACTCCGAGGGCAGCGCGCCGCCCCGGTTCTCCTCACCGGGCTCTTGTTCGCCGTCATCTCCTGCACAGCCGCGCGGGCGCAGGAAGCTGCGGGGAGCGCTCAGAAGCGTCCCAACGTCGTGCTGATGTTTCCGGACAATCTGGGGATCGGCGAGGTCAGCTCCTACGGCGGCGTACGCGGCGTTCCCACGCCGAACATCGATCGCATCGCGGAAGAGGGTATCCGGCTCACGAACTTCAACGTGGAGTACTCCTGCATCGTCTCCCGCATCGCTTTGCTCACGGGTCGTTACGCGGTGCGGACGGGTGACGGCTATCGCGGGGGGATGACTTTGTGGGAGGTGACGATCGCCGAGGCGCTTCGGACGATCGGCTACAGGACGGCGTTGTTCGGGAAGTGGGACGTGGGCGGTGAAAACTGGGAAGGCCGGAGGGACCCGCTACACCAGGGATTCGACGAATGGTGGGGAATTCCCGGGACGAGCAACCCGGCGCAGTTCAGCTCCTTCGAGGGTTTCGACGCCACGAGGACTGGACTTCCTTACATCTGGGAGGGAAGAGGGGATGGGCCTTCTCGACGGGTGAAGCCCTTCGACCTCGAGACGCGACGTACGATCGATCGGGACGCAGCCCAGCGCGGCATCGCGTTCATGGAACGGAACGTTGAAGCGGGGCGGCCGTTTTTTTTCTTCTATCCGATGACCCAGATTCACTTCCCCACGCTACCGCATCCGGACTTCGCCGGCTCGACCGGAGCCGGCGACATCGGCGACGCCATGGCGGATGTCGACTACAACGTAGGCCTCGTGCTGGCGGCGCTCGCGCGACTGAACATCGAGAACGATACGCTCGTCCTCTGGTGCACCGACAACGGTGCCGAAATGAGGCGCCCGTGGCGCGGAAATGCGGGCCCCTGGCGCGGCTATTACAACTCCGCGATGGAAGGCGGGATTCGGACTCCCTGTGTCATCCGTTGGCCCGGACGGATTCCGGCAGGCCGCGTGTCCAGTGAGATGGTGCACGAGATCGACCTCCTCCCGACGATCGCGGCGGCGGTCGGGGCGCCTGAAATCGTGCCGGGCGATCGGATCCTCGACGGTGTCAATCAACTTCCCTTTCTCGAGGGAAAGAAAGCTCACTCCAGCCGCGACAGCACCCTGTTCCTTGCGAGAGAGGGTCACGTCATGGCCGTGAAATGGCGTGACTGGAAGATGTGGTATCTCTTCCGAACCGAGCTGGAGCCCGATTCGGACAACCTCGTGCGAGTGTTCGATCTGCGCGTCGATCCCCGGGAGGAGGTCGACGTCAAGGACTTCTATCCGTGGGTCATCAGCGTCATGGATGGGATCGTGGCGGAGTACGAGGCGTCCCTCGAGCTTCATCCGCGCGTGCCCGGCGGCGTCGACGATCCGTACACGCCGCCGCCGCGCGGTTCAGGGAGCCCGGTCGCGACCTATTCGCGCTCGGACCGGATGCCTCTTGGCCCTCGCTCCGATGCGCTTCCCAAGCCCGACTTCTCGGGTAGCTGGTCCACGACCGTCCTCAGTTCCGCGCCACCCACGGGGCAAGCGGCTCCTCCTCCCCTTCCATCCCTCGGAAGCGGCTGGGGCGATCGGATCTCGATCGTGCACGCCGCAGAACGCCTGGAGATCGAGCGGGTGATATTCGCACCACGAGAAATCCAACCCCTCGTGCGATACCGTTTCGCGTTGGACGGATCCGAGACCGAGAACGCCGTTACCACGGGTCGGACGGGTCCGCCCCCCGTGTCGACGACGGCGTGGGACGGGGACCGGCTGGTGATCACGACGCGTTATCCGTTTCGGAATCCCGATGGCACTCGCTGGCTCGAGAGTGAGGTAACTCAGACCCTGTGGCTACAGCCGGCGACCGGGCCCCCGTTCGAGCCCTCGTTGGTCGTCGAGACGCTGAGAGGGGGAGCGTTGGACGGACCCTCGTCGACGACGCGGACGGTTTACACCAGGGGGTATCGGTAAGCCGATAGAGACTCTGAAACCTGACGGAGTGGCAACGGCGGGATTTGCCAGTCCTCCGACGCGCGAGGACCGAAGCTCGAACCCTCACTCATCGACGACCTTGGTCCCGGCCCTCGGATGTACCCTTCGGTCGACTCCGCTCGGCCAGGCAAGGTTCGAGTCTCCTGTCCTTCAGTCGCGTGGGTGGCGTCGTGAACGAGAACTACCATCCACGGACACCACCCCTCCGCGTTGCGGCAGGCCGCCTCCCCGCCAGCGCACTGCCTCGAGAGTCGCTAATTGGTCTTTTCGTAGAAGAAGTAGTCGGCAGTGTAGGGCACGAACGCCTTACTGCCGATGTCCTTTGGCCGCCTGCAACCGGTCGACGGCGCCGCCCCTCCGACGGTATTCAGTCGCTGGATGAAGGTGGTTCGCGAAAGGTTGGCGCCGCCTGTTGGCCCCTCCTGGGTTCCGACCTCTTCGATCAAGAGCCAGGGAATCGCGCCCGGCGTGACGAAGTTCGGGTCCGTGGAGGACGCGATCGCCCGGCCCCAGACGGTGCTCGTGTCGCCGGAGTCTTGCCAAGCGGCGCGTACGATGCCGTTCTCCGAAGGGTTGGGGCTGAAGAAGTGAGTGGTGATCTGCTCCCCCTCGTCGTCGAACAATGTCGCCTGGGGCGTGAACAACGTCCAGGCGACCTTGCCGATAGTCGGCGCCGGGAGGCAGAGGTAGTTCTGGGTGCCGACGGCGTGACCCACCAGGAATGCCTCGTTTCCCGCCTCCACCTGAAGGTTGGCAGGAACGGGAGGTGGTGTGACGATCTGGGCGTGAACCGCCGGCGGCAGCACGACCGCGAAAGTCATCCCGAGAGCGACGACGCACGAGGCGAGCCGGGTGGCCCGCGTCGTCCGCCGATCTGTTGCGTTGCGGTTCTTCATTACATTCTCCTTTAGCGTTGAGCAGGTTTCGGGAAATGGCCCGTCTCGGTTCGCTGGCGGAAGACGCCTCTTCTGGACCGCCCATTCACCGCGGGACCTTTTCGAGCGCTGCGGAAATCGCAGACGCTACAGATCATCGAATCTCCGGGCACCCTCGTTTACTCCACGATGACTGCACTCGATGGAGGGTTGCACCATCCTGATTTCCGAGCACCTCCTGTTCGATGTAATACGCAGCAGTCCCCGTTTACCCGCCATCGATAGCGTCCTGCCGTTGGTGCGAGGGCCGGCCGATTCTGGCGATTTCGGGAGCCGTTGGGCGGGGACCCTCGAACGCGAGTGGGTGCGTTGGTTCGATGAAATCAGACCCGGGCGATCGTCATCCGCTGCCCAGGACGTTATCCATGTCCTTCAGCAGCGAATCGATGGAGGTCCGCTTCGGGCTACTCTCGACCCGAAGGGGACTTCAACTCGACGATTGCCCCTGTCGGGCGATGGACAGAAAAACTCTCGCGAGACTCGGGAAGGCGCCCGCGGCCTCGGCCGCGGCCATCGCTCCGAAAAAGGAGCCTGCCGCCGCCACCGACCCGCGCGCGCCCGAACAGTCTTCGAGCTGCTCCGGAAATGCGGAACAGGACCGACATAAGCCGTCCCCGCGAGAACGAGGAACTCGAATGGACCGAGGATGCCCGCGATGGCGACCGAGACGAGCAGGAAGGAGACGGCGAGACCGTCGAAAAACCAGGCCCATGGCTCGAGGCGCGTTCTGTTTCGATGGACCTGCCCCGAGGGTCACGGGCCCGAAAGCAGGCTCATCGCCACCTGCGCGCAGACGATCTTCAGGATCGTCGTCGACGGATACACGGTTGCGAAGGCGATATCGAGCCGGTCACTCTTCACCGCCTGGTTGGCGTAAGCCAGGATGGCCGGGTTGCCGGCCGTGCCCGACACCACGCCGAACAGATCGTCGGTGGACATCCGCAACGCATACTGCCCGAGCACCATCACCACCACGAAGGCGGCCAGAACCGTGACGGTTCCGAGCGCGAGGAACATCGCCCCCGCGGTAGATACCGCCTGCACGAAGGGTGCGCCCGACCCGATGCCGACCGCGGCGAGAAACAGCGTCAGCCCGAAGCTGCGAAGCGTGAGGTTGGCTGCCAGGGGCATGTGCCACGACAACGAGCCGCTCCGTCCCAGCCTGCCTAGCACGAGCGCCACGAGCAACGGTCCACCGGCGAGGCCGAGCGAAAACGTGCCCAACCCCGGGACGGGAAACCTGATGAGCCCCAGCAGCACGCCGAGCGACATGCCCAGGCCCACGGAGACGTAGGAAAACTCGGCCGCCGATTTCAAGGAGTCGCCGAAAAACGTGCGTACGTCGGGAATCGACTCGCGCGGAACAATCGCTCCCACCCGGTCGCCGTATT
>DAISKN010000235.1:0-9297 GCA_036820975.1 Acidobacteriota bacterium
ATGTGGAATCGCTCGATCTCCTCGGCGTCTCCGCCCGCCGTGGGAAACAGGAGGACGGGCCTTCCCATTTCTCCCCAGCGCACCACGAGGAGCTCCTGCCCCAGACGCTCCGAGTACCAGCTGGTCCGTAATTTACTCATAAACCATCCAGAGCGGGCCGGGGAAGAGCCACGAGAGCCCTTCGCGCATCCGGTCCCGCCAGTTCTCCCAGTTGTGACCGTCCCGCGCCTCGACGTAGCGGACTTCCATACCGGCCTTCTGGAGGAACGGCACGAGCGAGCGGTTCTCGTAGATGAGAGCCTCGTGGGTCCCGCAGCTCACGAAGACCTTCTCGGTCACTTCACGGGGTTGGTCTCGAAACGCGTTCATGAAATCGACCACCGGGTCGAACATCGGCCCCTTCTGGTGCGTTCCGATGTCGGTGAAGGCGAAGGAGCCCGATTGCAGCAGGAGTCTTCCGAAAAAACCCGGGTAGCGCCACGCCGTCGAAAGCGACGCCACGGCGCCGAAGCTCGCGCCCATGATTCCGCGGTGGCGCGGCTCTCCGAGAAGAGGTAACTCGTTCTCCAGGAACGGCACCAGTTCCTCGGCGAGGAAGCGGGCATGGGGCTCGTGGTTCGCGTACTCGACCAGCCGCTTCTCCGGATGGGTAAAGGCCACGATGAGGCCCGGAATCTCCAGGCGGTAGATCAGGTTGTCGAGGACGGTCTTCATGCCCGAGTACATCAGGTACTCGGGGCCGTCGTGGACCACGAGGAGATCGTAGCGACGGGTGGGACGAAAGCGCGCCGGCAGGTACAGGACCACGCGCCGGTGGCCAGAGAGCGCCTTGCTCTCGAAGACCATCTCCTTCAGCGTCCCAGGGCGCGAATTGGGATCGGGCTTCGTCCACTCGGGGACTTCGTAGCCCTCGGTCGACGAGACCGAGTTCTCCCCGAAGGGGTCGGCGGCCCGCCGGGGATTGAGCGGGTCGAGAAGCCACTCCATCCTCCCCTTATGGACTTTCTGGAGCTTGTACTCGATGCGGGATGCCGGAGGGAGCTCCATCACCAGGAACCAGAGATCGGTGCCCTCGACGCGGTGGAACGCCTGCGACGAGGGAAGGCCGAAGATCCAGTGGCCGAGGAACAGCTCGTCGGCCTCGCCGCGATAGACGAACGTCGTGTATCGGCCCTCGCGGAGGGGAAACGACTTGCTGTTCACGAACTCGTCGATGTCCTGCCGGGACGGCTTTCGATCCACGAGGTCATGAATCGCGAGCCCCCTCCCGGCGATCTGTTCCCGGCCTACCACGCGCTCACCCGCTCGAGCTCTCCTTCGGCCCCGAGGCGAACGACGCCCGCCGCCGCGCGCCACCGCTCGCCGTCGAAGGAGATGCAGTCCCCCTGCTCCAGAACCACGCAGGAGTCGGGCTGGAACCTCCGGGCCATAGCCGCGACCCGGAAGCGATTGCCGAGATCGAGCCTCTTCTTGCCGTCGGGAAGGGCCACCAGGCCGGGGCAAAGCCCGAGCCCGCGCTCCATGACGCCGGCGTTTCCCGCCCCCTGGGGCGGGTGGTCGTGGAAGAGCACCACGCGATCGGTGAGCGCCATGGCGCCCGCCGACCAGGCGATGATCGGTTTTCCCGCGACCATGTCTTTGATGCCGAAGAGCCTCAGGCGATTCAGCAGTACCGCCACGTGGCCGCCGGTAATCACCAGCGCGACCGCGCTCGAAAGCGCGCGGGCGAGCGTCTCGCGCTCCCGCGCCACCGCGTCCCGCTCGGACGGACGGAAGCTCTCCTCGAACTCGCCCCGGATTTCCACGATCCGCCTCAGGTGCCAGGCGTCCAGGTCCCGGATCTGTCCGAACGTGTGCTCCCTCTCGGGATCGAGAAGATCCGGGTCCCCCGATTCTTCCAGGAGCCACAGGATGGTCTCGCGAAGGAAGGCAAGCCGCCGGTCGTAGATTCGCGTGAGCGCCCGGAGCCGGCGCTGCATCTCGTGATGGGCGCGGGCCAGCTCGGGATCCTGGTGGAAGGCTCCGTCCGCCCGGCGGTAGAGCTCGAGGTCGAAGGCGCGGCCCGCGAGGTGAATATTCAGTTTTTCGAGCTCGACGCCGCTGGCTTCGCGCTCCTGCCACCCAGCGGTGACGGTAGCGATCGGACCGTCGGGAACGCCGAACGAGGGGAAGACGTCCTTCAGGAACGCCGACTGATACTGCGGTCCGAGAAGCCAGACGGTTCTCTTCTTCGATTCCTCTCGCTTCACTCGGCCTTGACCTTGACCGTCTCACCCACGCGATCGAGCATGCGGCGGAGCTCGTCGTAGTCGGGATGCCGCATCCGGATCCAGGCGTTCGCCATATAGCCCTCGGCGACGCCCTGAGTGGCGGTACCCGGTGTGGGGAGGTGGTAGTCGATGATCCACCGGCCGAAATCGCGCTCGATGTCCGCGAGCCCCTCGTAGCCGAGAATGCGGCCGTCCCGATTCGGCCGGAGATTGATGATCCCGGCGGCGTAGGCGCGCGAAGGCTTCTGGCTCGGTCTTCCGTGAACGATGGCCATCGCCCACTCGTGATACAGATCCATGTCGTTGCCGGCGCAGTAGAGATCCCAGGCGCGGACTCCAGGCGGCCGGCAGCCGATCTCCGAGAACTTCAGGCCCCTCGGCCCGAAGAACCACTCCATGTGGGTGGCGGAAGTCTCCACGCCGAGTATGGCGTTGACCCTCTTGCCCATCTCGCGCACCTCGCCGTAGTCGCGCGCGGTATCGATGCGGTTGGTGGCGATGAACTGGGGCGATATCCAGCGGGTGCGCATCGCTTCGAGGACGTTCGGAAAGTAGTGGGAGATGAAATCGTGGACGACCTCGCCTCGAATGGTGAGCGTGTCGTAGAACCCCTCGTGCCCCTCGACGAACTCCTCGACCGCGAGCACGGCTCCGCGATCGATCCCCATCGCTCCGAGCGCCTGGTCCAGAGCTTCCATGTCGTCCACGCGGACGGTGCCCGAGGCCCCGGCCGCCGCGGGCGGCTTCACCACCAGCGGAAACCCGACGGAAGCGGCGAAATTCCGAATCTCCTCGCGGGAGCCGCTTCCGAGCGACTGGGCGCAGGGGATGCCGCCCTTCCGCAGCGCTTCCTTCATCGCCGGTTTGTCGCGGCAGAGAAACGCGGTCTGGACCGAGGTCCCCGGGATGCCGCAGGTCTCGCGCACCCGCGCCGCCGGCATGATGTGGGCCTCGACCGTGGCCTCGAGCCGGTCGACGGGGAGCTTCGACTGGAGCCACCGCACCTTCTCGATCATGACCCGCTCGTCGCAGACGTTGGGCACCTGCTCGAAATGGGTGAGCCAGCGCCTCAACCCCTCGTCGAGAGAATCCTTGGGCCGCTCGCCGATCCCGGTCACCGTGGCTCCGACCTCGAAGAGCGCGCGAGCGAACTCGCGCTGATTGAGGGGAAAGGACGGCTCGACCAGAACGACGTGCATCGGGGCTCCCTAATCTATCAGGAGTTCGCGATAGATGGCGAGGTAGCGCCCCGCCTCCCGGTCCCACGAGAAATCCTCGCTCATTCCGTTCAGAACCAGCCGGCGCCAGAGGCCCCGGTCGCGGAAGAGCCCGACTCCGGCTTCGAGCGCCCAGACCACGGCCTCGGCGTTGAAATGATCGAACAGGATGCCGGTCCCCTCCCCCGTCGCCGGATCGAACAGTCGCACGCTGTCGGCGAGGCCTCCGGTTCTCCTGACCACCGGCACCGTCCCGTATCGAAGACTGTACATCTGGTTCAGGCCGCAGGGCTCGTAGCGCGAGGGCATGAGGAACAGGTCGGCCCCGGCTTCGATCCAGTGGGCGAGCTCCTCGTCGAAGCCGCGCACGAAGCGGACGCTCCCGGGTTGCCGCGCCTGCAGTCCCTCGAAGAAATCTTCGTACTTCGCTTCCCCGGTCCCGAGGACGACGAGCTGCAGCGGCTGCCGGGCGAGAACTGCGGGAAGTGAATCGAACAGAATCTCGATCCCCTTCTGGAACGAGAGGCGGGTCACCATGCCGACGAGAGGAACCGTCTCGGAGTAAGGAAGACCGAGCCGCGCGAGAAGAGCCTCCTTGTTCTTCTTCTTGAGATGGAGGCTTCGAGCAGAGTACCGCGCGGGAATGAAACGATCGTTCGACGGGTCCCAATCGTCGTAATCGACTCCGTTCAGAATCCCCTTGAGGTCTCGCGCGCGGCTCCTGAGGACCGGGTCGAGGCCATAGCCCTGGGCTTCGGTCTGAATTTCGAGGGCGTAGGTGGGACTCACGGTGGTCAGCCGGTCGGCGTGGACTATTCCCGTCTTGAGAAAATTCACCCGGCCGGCGCGGAGATCGGCGGCATCGAAGAGCCCGCGGTCGATGCCGATCGCTTCGACCACGGCGGCGGGAGCGACGCCCTGGTAGGCGATGTTGTGGACGGTCAGCACCGTCCGGCTCTTCTGGAAGAGCCGATCCCAGGAGTAGATCGTCTTCTTCAAGAGGGGCACCAGCGCCGTCTGCCAGTCGTTCGCGTGCAGGATGTCGGGAGAGAAGCCGAGGCGCTGACAGGACTCGAGAACCGCGCGGCTGAAGTAAAGGAATCGGAGCGGCTCGTCCGCGTCGTTCGTGTAGAGCGTCGGTCTATCGTAGAAGCGCGGACAGTCGATGAAGTAGATCGGAGTCCCGGTCCCGGGAAGCTCCGAGGTGAAGACGGTGAAGGGCACGGTCTGCCCCAGAAGCCGAATCTCCACGGGCCCGCCGAGCGGACGGAGTCCGTAGCGGCCGTGATCGACCTGCGCGTAGAGAGGCATGAAGACCCGGGGCTCCTGTCCGAGCTTCGAGAGCGTCTTGGGAAGCGAGAACGCCACGTCGGCGAGCCCCCCCGACTTGGCGAACGGCGCGACCTCGGACGAAAGAAAGGCGATGCGGACCGGCCTCACGTCGGCGGGAGTATAATCTTGCCGGCCCAGCCATGGTGAACGTCGTTTTCGTCGCGCCTTTCTTTCTCGATACCACCCTCCGGTTCGTCGACGCGGCCGCGAGTCTTCCCGGAGTGAGACTCGGGCTCGTGAGTCAGGATCCGGAGGAGAAGCTCCCGAGCGGCCTTCGCTCGAAGCTCGCCGGCCACTATCGGGTCGACGACGGCGTCGCCGTCGATTCCCTCCGTCCGGCGCTCCTCGCGATGAGGAAGGCGTTCGGCTCCGTCGATCGAATTCTCGGGACCCTCGAGCAGCTCCAGGTTCCGCTCGGCGCGCTCCGCGACGAGCTTCGAGTGCCGGGGCTCGGCGCCGAAGCGGCCCTCAACTTCCGCGACAAGGCGCGCATGAAGACCGTCCTCGAAAAGGCGGGTCTCCCCTGCGCCCGCCACCGCCTCGCGACTCACCCCGAGGATGCTTTCGCGTTCGCCCACGAGGTCGGCTTTCCGCTCATCCTGAAGCCCCCGGCCGGCGCCGGGGCCCGGGCGACGTACCGGTGCGACGACGAGCGGACGTTGGGGGAATGCGTTTCCGCCATGAGGCCCTCCCGGGAGCAGCCCGTCCTCCTCGAAGAGTTCATGACCGGAGAAGAGCATTCCTTCGACAGCGTGGTCATCGGCGGCAGGATCGTCTGGTACTCGGTGAATGACTACTATCCCTCCCCCATCGAGGTACTGCGGCATCCGTGGATCCAGTGGTGCGTGGTCTCCCCGCGGGAGGTCGACAACCCCCGGTACGCCGCCATTCGAGAGGCCGCGGGGCCCGCGCTCGAAGCGCTCGGGCTCGAGAACGGCTTGAGCCACATGGAGTGGTTCCTTCGGCCCGACCGCCGGATCGCGATTTCGGAAGTGGGCGCCCGCCCGCCCGGCGCGCAGTTCACGACCCTCATCTCCTACGCTCACGACTTCGATCTCTACCGGGAGTGGGCGAAGCTCATGGTGCACGATCGATTCGAGCCGCCGCCTCGCCGCTTCGCCGTCGGCGCCGCCTACCTGCGGGGGCAGGGCACGGGAGATCGCGTCAAAGCCATTCACGGGATCGCCGAGGCGCAGAGGGAGGTCGGGGATCTCGTGGTCGAGGCGAAGCTCCCCCAGGAGGGCCAGTCCCCCTCGGGAACTTACGAAGGCGAGGGATACGTCATCCTCCGTCATCCCGAGACCGAGGTCGTGGAGCGCGCGCTCAAGAGGCTGGTGGAGAGAATCTACGTGGAGCTGGCTTAATCATGAACGTCCTCATGTTCAGCCCGGGATTTCCCGGGGAGATGCCCTATTTCACGCGAGGGCTCAAACGGGTGGGGGCCTCGGTCATCGGGCTCGGAGACCAGCCACAGAATGCGCTTCCCGACGTCGCCCGGGAGAGCCTCGCCGCCTATGTGCAGATCCCTTCGTTCACCGACGAGGCCGCGATCTTCCGGGAAGTCGAGGCAATCCATCGCCGGGTGAAGCTCGACCGAATCGAGTGTCTGTGGGAGCCGTTCATGGTGCTCGCGGCGCAGCTCCGCGAGCATCTCGGGCTTCCGGGGATGAGCGTCCGCAAGACCATACCCTTCCGCGACAAGGAGATCATGAAGCAGTTGCTCGACCGGGCTGGAATCCGCACCCCGCGCCACGCGAGCGTCACCACTGTCGCCGGTTGCCGCGAGGCCGCGGCGAGCATCGGATTCCCCTCGATCCCTATCGTGGTGAAACCCATCGCCGGAGCGGGCTCGGCGGACACCTATCGCGTGGACACCGTCGAGGAGCTCGAGCGGGTGCTTCCCGCGCTTCGCCACGTGCCCGA
The DNA here is from genome assembly GCA_036820975.1 of Acidobacteriota bacterium. GTDB lineage: Bacteria > Acidobacteriota > Vicinamibacteria > Marinacidobacterales > SMYC01 > DAISKN01. The sequence continues at coordinate 6,743 of DAISKN010000235.1, forward strand.
GGTGAGCGTCGAAGAATTCATCGAGGGCGAGGACTACACCTACGACACCATCTGCGTCGACGGGAAGATCCAGCACTTCAGCATCTCGTTCTACCGCCCCCGGGCGCTCGAGTCCCGGACCCACGAGTGGATCAGTCCGCAAACAGTCGTGGTGCGGGACGTGGACGCTCCCCACCTCCGGGCGGGACGCGAGATGGGAGCAGCGGTTCTGAAAGCCCTCGAGTTCGAGACCGGCTATACCCACATGGAGTGGTTCCTGAAGCCGGACGGAGAGGCGGTCTTCGGCGAGATCGCCGCGCGTCCCCCGGGCGCGCACCTGGTCGATCTCATCAACTTCGCGAGCGACATCGATACCTTCACCGGCTGGGCGGAGGCCGTCTGCCACGGGAAGTTCACGCAAAAAGTGGAGCGCAGGTACAACGCCGCGTGGATCTACAAGCGCGCCCAGGGAGAGGGTCGAATCCAGCGGATCGAGGGTCTCGCGCCGCTCATGGCGGAGCTCTCGGAGCACGTCATGGTCCTCGACCTCCTCCCCGTAGGCGCCCCGCGCCGCAACTGGAAGCAGACCCTGGTCTCCGACGGCATGATCATCGTACGCCACCCCGACCTTCAGAAGACGCTCGAGATCGCCGACCGCTTCGGGACCGAGCTCCGAATGTACGCCGGGTGACGCTCGACAAGAAGCGGCTTCCGCTCGCCGTCACGGTGGCGGTGGTCGGCTTCGTCCTGCCGTTTCTCACCTGGGGTTACGCGAAGACCATCGATGAGCGGCTGGTCTTCGAGGAGCTCCCCGACCCGATTCTCCTCGCGTTCAACGGCGTCGCCTTCGCCGCTCTCGCTCTCACGGCGTACTTCCTCCCGCGCGCCGCCGCGCTGGGAGGACTCCTCGCGCTCTTCGCGATTTCCGTCCAGCTCCACATGGGCTACTGGCAGTCCCATTCGTCGACCACCGCCCTCCTGTTCCTCTTCTATCTGCCCTGGGCTTTCGTGGCCACCGCCGCGGGCGCCGCCGTCGGCTACACCTGCGGGAAGATCCTCGAACGCGCGCCCGTCGTGGGCCGCGGAGTCGTCGCGATTCTCCTGGTTCTGTACGCGGCGCTGAACGTGGATTGGTCGAACTACGGCCGATTCAACCTTCCGGCCGAGCTCGGCGTCGTCGAGAGCGATACCCCGGGACCCGCGCCGGAGAAGGCCGTGTTCTTCACGACGGAGAAGCGCCTCGGAGCCCTCACCTCGATCGAACGAAGAACCTGCGGAAGCGATCCCGAGGCGACGCTCACTCTCACCGGCCGCGGAGGCGCGGCATTCGTCAACGAGGCGGGAGAGGTCCGCCAGTTCGTCGAGTTCGAGGAGGTCGCGGGCTTCGACGTTTTCCCGGTGGACGTCGAGAGCGACGGAATCTGCGAGTTCGCGGACCGCGCGGGAGGCTGGCAGCCGGTGGGGCTCATCGACTCCGGAGGACGCTACGTCTTTCGCTACGGAAAGAACATGACGTCGCGACTACCCGAGAAGCTCGTCGAGATCGAGTACTCCCCTCAGGACTTCATTCCCTTCGACCTCGGCGCCGATGGGAGGCTGGAGTTTCTCGTGCCGCTTCTGATCGTCGGCCGCGACGAGACCCACGTCCTCGACGCGTCGGGCGCCAGGACTCGCGCGATCCCGGAGAACCTGGAGGGAAGCCGCACTCTCGATGGAAAGCTCTACAGCCCTGCCCGCGGAGAGCTCGTGGTGAGAGACAGTGCGCTCTCGGTCGTGGGGAAGCTCCCCCTCGGCTCCGGAGCGCCCTGGTGGGGCTTCGTGAGGTGGCCGGACGTTTCGGGAGCCTGGCATCTCGCGATCCTCGATGGCGAGGATCTACGCATTCTGAGCCTCGACGGCGGCGGTGAGAAGGCTTCGATTCCCGGAGTCGTCGGAGGCTCCTTCGCGTTCCTCGGGGACCGCATCGCCGTCGCGCACGCCGAGAACCGGCGACAGTTCCTGCGGGTGATCGACGCCGGCGGCCGAAGGCTCTACGAGGAAGTGCTCGAGCTCGGAGGCGGGCTCTTCGCCTCGAGCGACGACAGCTTCCTGATCTCCGAATGCATCCGGGACCAGTGCCCGACGGTCTGGCGCTACCGGCTTCGGTGACGGACGCCTAAATCTCCAGCAGCTGAGAGGCCCCCGTTCCCGCGGTGAGCCCGTTGTGCTCCGGGTAGTGAAGGGTTCTCGCCTTCCCCGTCCGCGCGAGCTCTCTCTCCGCCGCCGCCTGGTCGAGGCCGGCTGCGACAAGGGTCTCGCGATACTCCGCCTCCGCTCTCTGGCGCGCCTTGAAAAGATCCATCTGGATCCGGCTCTGGACGTTGACGGAGCCGTCGCCCGTGGTCTCTATGGCGCAGAAGATGGCCTCGGGATATTTCGCGGTGATGAGCGACTGGATGCCGTCCGAGACTCCCGACGAGGGCATGCAGCCGAAGGGCTTCACGCTCACGACCATGTGGGCTTTCTTCTTCGTCACCGACTGGATCAGCTTTCCCACTTCCATGTGGCCTTCGCCGCCCCGAAGGTTGTTGTCGTAG
>DAISKN010000236.1:0-9289 GCA_036820975.1 Acidobacteriota bacterium
ATGGCCCGACGCGGGTCTTCCCCATCTCAGTCCCGGCCTCCTTCAGCAGCTCTTCGTCCCGGCGCTCGCCATCACGCTCCTCGGGACTCTGGAGCTCGCGGTGAGCGCGCGCGCCCGGGGCGCCCGCCCGGACATGAGGCGCGAGATTCTCGCCCAGGGTTGGGCGAACGTCGCCGGAGCCTTCACCGCGAGCTTTCCCGCATCGGCGAGCTTGACTCGCTCCGCCCTTCTGCGGCTCGCGAGCGCCAGAACGCGGCTCGCGCCGGCGGCCGCCGCGGGTTTCATGGTTCCCATCCTTCTTTTCGCGGGGCGATCGATCGCCTACGTGCCCCAGGCGGCTCTCGCCGGACTCCTTTTCGTCACCGCCCACGGCATGATCGACTGGAAGTCGATCGCGCGGATGTGGCGAGCCACCGGAGCCACTCGCCTCCTCCTCGTGGTCACGCTCTCCTCGACGCTGCTCCTGCCGCTCGAGTGGGCCATCCTGCTGGGCGCGGGCCTGGGCCTTTTGATCCATCTGGCCCGGACGAGCGTCCCCCGCCTCCGTCTCCTCGTCCCCTCGAGTCACGAGATCGAGCGCCTGCTGCCGCTGAGACCGGAGGACACCCCCGAGATCGTCGTGGTCGAGGTGAGCGGCGACCTTCACTACGCCGCGGTCGAGCCGTTTCTCGCGGAGCTGGAGCATCGGATTCCGCCCTCGGCAAAGACCGTGGTCATGGACCTGACGCACGCCCACGAAATGCGCTTCACCGCGCTGGTAGCGCTCGAGCGCTTCGCCTCCGATCTGTCGAAGAAGGGGATCGACCTCCATCTCGCGGGAGTCTCCGACGAGGTGATGCGGATGATCGCGGCGAGCGGCAGCGGCCTTCCAGCGACCCCGGCGGAGGCGGAGCCTTACCTCAGCCTGAGGAAATGCCTTCGGGGCGTCGAGGCTCAGCGATCCGAATCGATCACCCGTTCCAGCGCGAGCTGAGGGGCGAGAGAGGGTCCGTCGTAGATGTTCCACGCCGTGAAGACGGCGACGATCTCGTATTCGACGGCAGCGGGCCTGCCGCGCTCTCAGGTGCGCCGGGCCTTTACGGTCGACCCAAAGCATTCCCGCGATGAAGCCTTCCTGCGCGCATCACGTGCGTGATGTAGCGCAGGTTCTTCACGTCATCGAGCGGGTTCTTGGAAACAATGATGAGGTCGGCAACTTTTCCGGCTGCGATCGTGCCAATGTCGTCACGACCCATCGCGAGCGCGCCGTTTCGTGTCGCCATCAAGACGACCTCCGCCGCTTCGATGCCTGCCCCCTGCATGGCCTCGAGCTCGGCATAGATCGAGGGGCCATGAAGCGTGCCGGGATTTCCCGCGTCCGTTCCCATAGCGATCGGAATGCCGGCTTCATGAACGCGGCGCAGGTTCGCGACCTTTCTCTCAAAGGCCACTTCGAGTTCCGCCCGATACGCGTTCTGGTCCTGGTCGTAGGCGCGGACGCTCGGGTGGTCGACGAGCCCGGGGCTGTTCGCAATCATTTGCCACGTTTGTTCGTCGACACACCGGTTCGGATCATCGATCGCAGGCGGCGCGACTCCTTTTACGGCGGCGTACATCCGTCGATAGCCGTCGCTCGTCAGAAGGGTCGGCGTGTAGATCGTGCCTTTTTCCCTGGCCAGGGAAAGAAACTCCTCGTCCACCCGCTGATCCTCGACACCGTGGACGAGTCGATACGCTCCCGCTCGTAGCCCGACCTTGGCTTCCCGAAGGGTTGTTGCGTGCACGATCAGCGGTAGACGTCTCGCGGCTGCTTCGTCCGCGGTTGCGGCGACTCTGGCGTCGATTGCGTCTTCTTGTCCCTCGGGCACGGGCAAGAACCAGATTTTGACCGAATCGGCGCCGAAGGCTGCCAGGAAGCGTACGGCCGTGCGCCCCGCCTCTTCGTCAGAAAGCATGACGTACTGCTGGGCGGCCGGAAGATTCAAGGGCGCCGGCGGAGCGTGTGTGATTCGCGGGCCCGCGACGGCGACGTGGGGTGCCAGGGGGTTATGCTCGGCGTCCGCCCTCAGGTCCAGGGACCAGGGGTATCCGCCTGTGTCGAAAACCGACGTGACTCCGGAACAAAGATAGGAGCGGTAGTACCGTTCGGGCTCCGCCTTCAGGCGCGCCATGACCTCCTCGTAGGGGAACAGGTCCTGGAGGTCCAGGCTGCTCGGCCTTCCGTCGAACCAGCCGGTCTGACCGAAGTGGACGTGGGAATCTATGAGCCCGGGCAGGATCCAGGCGGTGTCCTCTAGTTCGATGATCTCGGCGCCGCGCGGAATCGGACAGCGTTCAGCGGTTCCTGCGCAAGCGATGGTCTCCCCGGTGACCACGACGCGACTCCCGGGTAGCGGGGGACCCCCGTTGCCGTCGAATAACGTCGCTCGATCGAGGACGACTGTCGGTGCGGGTTGCGTCTCCTGGGCTTCGGTCTTCGAGACCATGCAGAGTAGGCCAGTCGCTAGCGGAAGGAGCATCAAGCGAGATGACATGAGCTTCTCCAATGGGCGGGGATTGTATCGGCTCGTGCCCTTTGATACGAAGTGCAAATCGAACGAGTATCCGAAAAAGCAATGAATCTCGACGCGCATTCGCCCGGATCGCCGGGGTCTCCGGTCAGCGCGGGATCATCGGAAGCACGATGCCGGAGTTGCTGTGATGCGCTTCACCGCCCTGGTGGCGCTCGAACGCTTCGCCTCCGACCTGTCGAAGTAAGGCATCGCCCTCCATCTAGCCGGCGTCTCCGACGACGTGGTGCGGATGATCGAGGCCAGCGGCAGCCACCTCCCGGCGACTCCGGCAGAAGCCGAGCCCTACCTCAGCTTGAGAAAGTGCCTTCGGGGCGTCGAGGCTCAACGAACCGAATCGATCACCCGTTCCAGTGCAAGCGGAGCGGCGAGAGAGGGTCCATCGTAGATGTTCCACGCCGTGAAGACGGCGACGATCTCGTACTCGGGCACCACGAAGAGAAACTGCCCTCCATAGCCGAGAGCCGCCTGTGCCCAGGAGCGCTCACGTCCCTCGTAGGGGAGGAGCCACCACTGGAATCCGTATTTCCGCTCTCGCCCCGAAACGATGGCAGGGGCCGTGGACTCCGAAACCCAGCCCTCGGGCAGAATGCGCTTCCCCTCCCACACCCCGTCCTTCAGATACAGGTATCCGATTTTGGCGAGATCCCGCGCCGTCAAATATAGACCGCCCTCGGTGTCCGAGAGTCCGGTCGGAGTCTTCTTCCAGTACCAGCCTTCGACCCCCAGAGGTCCGAAGAGATGCTCTCCGGCGAACGCGTCGGGATCCTTTCCCGTCGCGTTCTTCACGATCTGGCCCAGGAGCTCGGTGACTCCGCTGTTGTAGACGAAAGACTTTCCCGGATCGGCGGCCATCTTCTGATCGAGCACGAACTGCACCCAGTTCTCGCTCCCCTCCATCGCGGCGCAGCTGTTCTTGGGATCGGTGTAATCGACGGTGGTCTCGTCCCATTCGATCCCGGAAGTCATCGTGAGGAGGTGGCGGAGCGTGAGCGCGCTCCATCGCGGGTCATCACCTTGCGTGCGGAACCCCTCGAAGAGCGGCAGGACGGCGGCGTCCAGATCGAGTGGCGCGCCGTTGTGCTTCGCGATACCGATGAGGGCCGAGGTCACGCTCTTGCTCACCGACTGCATGGTATGGAACGGGCCTTTGCGGTAGTAGGGGTGCCAATCGGGGTCGTAATAGTTATAGGGGCCGCGCTCGCCTCTGCCCTCGAAGAGACGGTCGTAGTCGTGGGTGTAAGTTTTCTCGAAGACGATACGTCCGTTCCGGATGACCAGCATGGAGTCGACGTAGCCGTGTTTTCCCGAGGCGAGCTCCTGGTGAAACGCCTCGAGAACGGCGGCATCGACGTTCTCCGCCTCCGGGGTCGAAGCCTTCCATCCTCGGGTCGGCCAGTCTGCGGCGGCGAGAGCGATCGAAAGAGCCAGCGTCATAGAATACATGCGGTCCTCCCTCTTCGGCGGAAGAGGATATCGCTACGCTGCCCTGCGGTGGTAGCCTTTGCCTGGCGAGTGGAGGCTGAGGCGCCATTTGCGCGAAGGAGCAACCCCTCCTTCTCCCGATGTCTCGAAGCGAACGCCGACTTTCGAAGACCGCTGAGCCGAAAGGATGCCTTCGAGTACGAGCGTTCAACGTCGCGCCTACGCTCGTCGCGCGTGATAAGATTTCCGATATGCCCTTGCCTGATGAGATCCTGGCCGAGTCGTCCGCGCTGTTTCATGACACGCGCGCCCAGGACATCGATCCGGAGGCGCACGCGTCGTTCGTGATCGAACGGGTGCTGGACCGCGGCACGTTGCGCAGCGTCGGCGCACTTCTTCGATACTATGGGCGGGATCGCATCCGCAGCTTCTTGCGCGAGGGCGGGACCGAACGCGTCTCGAAACGGACCGTGCCGCTTTGGGCGGCCTTCCTCCAGATCGCTCCTGACGAGTGCATACCGAAATCCTCACCGCTACGCAGCTCACCGTTCTGGACGGCCTGACGGCCGTTCCGGCGGTTCGCGAGTTCTACCTCGCGGGCGGCACGGCACTCGCCTTACGCCATCGCCATCGTCGCTCGGTCGACTTCGACTTCTTCCGGGAGACCTCGTTCGACGAACAGGAGCTGCTGCTTGCGTTGGAGCGCGCGTTTGCCAGGCTCGAGCGGCTCCCGACGGGCGAGCAGACCCTGTACGTGCGTTTGTCCGACGTGACCACGACGTTCTTCCAATACCCGTATCGCCTGCTCCGTGATCTGGAACCCACGCCCTGGGGTTTCGGTCTCGCTTCGGACAGTGACATCGCGGCGATGAAGATCGAGGCGATTGCCGGGCGAGGGTCCCGCAAGGACTTCGTCGACTTGCGCGTGCTCTGCCGCGCGGGCCTGACCCTCGACGCCGCATTCGAACTCTTCGACCACAAATACGGCACTCAGCGAACGGACCGCTATCACCGCCTGCGAGCTCTCGCGTACTTCGGCGACGCCGAGCGAGAGCCGATGCCCGATATGCTGCTCCCTTTCGATTGGGACGAGGCCAAGCGATTCTTCACTGCCGAAGCGACCCGGTTGCTCGCCTCCGGAACGAAGTGAGGGCCAGCGCTCCCACGGACTCCTACCACACCGAGAGCATCGATTCCCGAGACGAGGGTTTTTGGGTCGAGAAGGCAAGGCCTGGAAGAATTCGGAGCCGGGCGCGGGGTGGGCGCCCGGCTCCCGTCGACCGCATCACCCCAACGTTCTCATTTCGGGAACGTCTCACAAGCGACGCAGCTTGGCTCGGACAAGATGGTTGTCCGGGTCGAGATCGAGGGCCAGGGCGAAGAGGGGCTTCGCCCGGCGTTTCATGCCGAGGGTCTCGTAGAGGGTCGCGAGTCCGAGGATGGACTCCTCGTCGAAAGGATCGATCTTCATCGCCGCTCGGTAGTGCGCTTCCGCTTCCTTGCGCCACTTGGGATTGTTCTCGAGTGCCTGAGCGAGGGCGCGGTGATACTCGGCTCGCGAGGGATCGAGCTGCACCACCTCCTCGAGAAGCCTCACCGCCTCGTGCCAATCCTTGTTGGCGAGATAGGGGGCCGCTTCTCGAAAGTACCGGGCGGCGATGGTCTCCGCGGGAGTGGGAGGAGCCACGACCGGAGCCTCGATGGGGGCCGCCATGGCTTCGCCCCTCGGCGCCTCCGAGCGCAACGACTGGTCGTAGCAGCGGCGCGACGCGGGATTGTACAAAGCCTCGTAGGCCTCGGTCGCTTTCGCGAGGATCTCGTGAAGGACCAGCTGGAGGTCGCGAAGGTGCTCCGATCGATGACGGTCGGGATGGTACTTCTTCACCAGGGCGAGGTAGGCCCGGCGGATCTCGGCGTCTTTCGCCATCGGCCGCACGTCGAGGCAGTCGTAGAACGTGCAACCCTCGAGAGCGGCGTGCTTCGCCAGAATCTCGTGCCGGGTCCTCTTCTCCTCGGCGGAGGCGACGGACTCCGAGTCGGGCGGCCTCGAGGGCGCCGATTCCCGCGAAGAAAGGAGGAGGGGCATCTCGAAGACCCGCCGCAGCGGCTTCGAGGGAGTGAGGTTGCGCCCTTTGGCGCCGAACTCCAGGAACCCGGCGGAGATCAGGGCGTACAGGCAACGCAGCGTCTCTTCCTCGGGGAGCGGGGTCACGGCGATCACGTCGCTGACCGAGGATTGGCCGTCCACGCGCGAGAGAACGAATCCCTCGTGGGGAGTGAGGCTCACCTGATGAGAATGCATCCAGGGGTCCGTCGAGTAGCTCACGACGCGGCTCAGGTCTCCGAGGGCGAGGCGGACCTTCTCCGGGCTCTCGACGTGGCGGGTGCCTTCGAGAATGGTGGGAATCGTCGGAAGCTCGACCGCGAGATCCTCCGCCACCGGATTCGATTTTTCTCGAAAGCAGTACTCTCCCGAGCTCCAGGCGAAGAGCGGGTGGATGATGCCCCGCATCTGATCCGCGACCCAGGTGCGAACGTCGACCTCGCTCATCAAGCCCATCTGGACCAGGACCGCCCCGAGCTTCCTCCCGCTCGCCCGGACTTTGTTGGATGCGTCCGCGAGCTGCGACCGGGTTATCCGGTCGTGCCGCACGAGGAGCTCGCCAAGGCGGTCGCCGTGCTGGTTGGAACGGGCGAAGACGATCGAACCCTGCCCGAAGTAGATGTGCTTACTGGTGAAGTCCTGCGTGAGCTGGAGGACTCCGCTCTCTTCCGACCAGGCGAGCGAATGGAGGATCTCCGGAAGTTGATCCTGGTTCAAGCTTCCCTGCACGGCGGCACCTCCTGCGTCGGGAATGTCCTGGCAATTAGTCTAGGCCCCGGCCGCGCGCTCCAAGGTGCGCGCCATCATGGGGTTTCCACTTCGGAGAGTCGGGGGAGAAACCCAACGGTCCCGATTCGCCCCCCACCGTCCGACCGGGCGATCCGGGCACTATCCCCTCCATCCGGCTGACAAATTCGGAAATTTCCCTTGTCCGAGGTGGCGGCTTGAGACATCAATAACAGGATGGCCAAGCTCGAGCTCCAATCCGACGTCGTCGTTATCGGCGGGGGTCCCGCAGGATCCACCGTCTCCGCTCTCATCGCCGGCGAAGGCTTCCGTGTCCAGCTCTTCGAGCGCGAGCGATTCCCCCGGTTCCACATCGGGGAGTCCCTCATCCCCGAGACCTACTGGGTCCTGAAGCGGCTCGGGATGCTCGAGAAGATGAAGCAGAGCCGCTTCGTGAAGAAGCATAGCGTTCAGTTCGTCAACGCCGCGGGCAAGGAGTCCGCGCCGTTCTACTTCTGGGACAACAAGCCCCACGAGTGCTCTCAGACATGGCAGGTGGTCCGGAGCGAGTTCGATCAGATGATGCTCGAGAACGCTCGCGAGCACGGGGTCGTGGCCCACGAAGGAGCCCGGGTTCTCGACGTTTTGTTCGAGGACGGTCGCGCCGTGGGGGTCGAGGTCCAGACCGACGATGGAACCACCGCTACCGTGAGGGCGCGGGTGGTGGTCGACGCCAGCGGGCAGAGCGGTCTCCTTCAGAAGAAGTTCAAGCTCCGCGTCTGGGATCCGATCCTCAACAAGAGCGCGATCTGGACCTACTGGCAGGGCGCCTATCGCGACACCGGCAAGGACGAAGGCGCGACCATCGTCCTTCAGACCGCGAACCGGAAGGGCTGGTTCTGGTACATCCCGCTTCACGACGATCGGGTGAGTGTCGGCGTCGTGGCCCCGTTCGACTACCTGATGAAGGGCCGGCCCGACCACGAGAAGACTTACGAAGAGGAAGTGGCGGCCTGCCCCGCCGTCCAGAAGCGGCTGGCGTCCGGCCGCCGCGTGACGGGGTACTTCGCGACCCGCGACTACTCCTACCGATCGAAAGAGGTCGCGGGCGACGGCTGGGTACTGGTGGGAGACGCGTTCGGATTTCTCGATCCGCTCTATTCCTCGGGCGTGCTCCTGGCGCTGCGCTCGGGGGAACTGGCGGCGGACGCGATCGTCGATGGTCTACGGACGGGGGATCTCTCCGGCGAGAAGCTGGGGCATTGGGGCCCTCTATTCAACCAGGGCGTCGACCGGATGCGGCGTCTCGTCTGCGAATACTACGAGGGCTTCAGCTTCGGCCGGTTCGTCCGCACCTATCCCCATCTCACGGGCCGGGTGACCGACCTCCTCATCGGGGATCTGTTCACCGACCGCGTCGACGGGGTCTTCACGTCCATGGAGACGTTATATCCCGAGGGGAAGACGCCGCCTCCGCCGTGGGACGCGGCCGCGGATCTTCCTGAGCCCGTCAAAGCCAACGAGCTCGTGCTTCCCGGCGGGCCACGGCCGTAGCCCGACGTTCTTTATCCAACGGGGCGAACGAGCTCGGGGCGCCCCTCGTTCTTCGCCGAGCGGTAGAGCGCCTCGAGGGTCCTCAGGTTCGCCGCGGCCTCGGACGCGGGATACCGCACCTCTCGTCCCTCCAGGACCGAGTCGGCGAAGTGCTCGACCATCAATTGATACTCGTCGGCGCCGGGCAGGACGTGTATCGATCGGCCCGTCCGTCCGTGGTGCTCTTCGATCGTCGCCTCGCCCACGCCCGGAAGAAACGCGGAGCTCACGGCCAGGTGGCCGTCGGGCCCCACCGCTTGATAGGACTCTCGCCTCTCGAGAGTGAGAGCGCAGTCGAACTGCGCCAGAAGCCCGCTCTCGAAGCGCAGCGTCCCCGCCATCTGCGAGTCGACGCCGCTCGAAGCCCAGATCGCGAACGCCTGCACCTCCACCGGCTCGGCCGCCGCCAGGGTGCGCGACAGGTTCACGCAGTAGCAGCCGACGTCCATGAGGGCGCCGCCGGCGAGCTCTTTCTGAAGGCGGATGTCTTCGCTCCGCCGCAGTCGGAAAGTGAAGGTGGATTGGATCGCGCGGAGCGGTCCGATGACGCCGTCGCGAACCAGCTTCACCACTCTCTCGGTGCGCGGATGGAAGCGGTACATGAAGGCCTCCATGAGAACGACGCCTCTCTTCCGCGCCGCGCGGTCCATCTGGTCGCACTCCGCGGCCGTCGCCCCGAGCGGCTTTTCGCAGAGGACGTGCTTTCCCGCTTCCGTCGCTTTGACCGTCCATTCGCAGTGGAGGCTGTTGGGGAGACCGATGTAAACGGCGTCGATGTCCTCGGCGGCGAGAAGCGCGTCGTAGCTTCCGTAGGACTGCGGGATCCCGAGCCCGGAGGCGAACGCGTACGCTCGTTCTCGACTGCGGCTCGCGACCGCGCGAACGTCGCCGT
>DAISKN010000237.1:0-9244 GCA_036820975.1 Acidobacteriota bacterium
AGAACTCGCCGGCTTCTTCCGTGACATCGCTCTCAGTCGGCTGAACGCGTCGAAGCGACGGTAGCTCCGCGGCCACGGCGCGGCGCGTCCACTGCAGGCGATTGGCCGACTGACGGCGGCGTCAGTGCACGGCTTCTGCGAAAAAGGGAGCGAAGCACTCAGTCAGAAGTTCGCGATCGTGTGGAGAGCAAGATAAAGGCGGTCCACTTTTTTGTAGACGCGCGCCAATGTTGCCGTTTTCGTGGCCCATGTCCGTTCGAGTGGGCCAGAGTGGCCCACGCCGAAGCCGCGGTAGCAGCATCGCTGCCGATGCACTCGGTGGGCGCTTGGAGAGCTCTCCAGAGCGTTCGACGAGAAGGTCGAGTCCATCCAGCTGGCCATGGAACCATCGGGCTGGGCAAGACCCCGGCAAGGGTCCGCCGTCGCAGGTCGAGCCCGATGCGTCGATGATGAGAGCGAGGTCCGTGCAGGTTCGGTCGGTCGGTCGCGCGTCGCAGCTCGGCCGCCCGTCCAGCCCGATGATCGGTTCCGGCATCGGGTGCTCTCCCATTGTTGCGCAGCCGAGCAAGACGCCGAGGGCGGCGATCCACCGGGTCGGTCGGGCGTGCGCCCGGCGGGCGGCGCCGCCGCGTGCGCTCACGGCCTCGCGACCTTCGGGGCTGTGGCGGAGGTGGTGGGCACGGAGGAGGAAGAGGCGGGTGGCGCAGGCGCCGACGACGGCGTGGCGAGGAGGAAATAGCTGATGGCCTCGGGGCTTTGGGCGGGGGCGGGGGCATCATTCAGCATGCGACGCGACCGTTCTGGGCCACTTCGCGAATGTATCGCCACCTGGTGTAGATCGGTACTCGCAGCCTGCCCCCGGGTTCGCGGTTCGTCAACACGCGGGACAAGTGCGGGACAAGCTTTCAGGAAGACGCGCGCTTTGATTTCGCGGGCTTACGCGTCATCCTCTCGGGTTCGAATCTTGCCTGGGTCACCACCTCCTCTGCGGATTCGGGACCTTGGCGACGCGCAAGGCCGTTCCCGGCGATCGATGGCTTCCCTATTGGGTTGACGCAGCGAGCTCTGGCAGGCGGTCGAATGTTCCGGAGAGAACCGACCTCACGGCCGCGCCTGCACCCAGCATCGCGTCGCCTCGATTCGTCGCTGCTGCAACGAGCTGGACGTAACGCGAGGCAGGCGCCACCCGGAGTCCGTCGATCTCGACCTGCCCGCCCTTCTGCCGATCGGGTGCGCTTGCGCGCTCAGTCGTGAGCCGTACGGGATAGGTCGCATAGGCCGTGCCGTCAGGTCCGGTCGAGGTCACGGCGACCGTGGCCGACAGGTCGATCTGATAGGTCCCGTCTGTTGCCCTCTTCAGCGTGCCCGGCGATGCGGACGCGAGCGAATACAGAAGTTGCGTGTTCTCGTCGAAGCGTACGGGCGCGATCTTCACACCGTCTGGGGAGATCGTGAAGGGTACGCTGTCGCCCGTCGCCCTTCCAAAGCGAAGCTCGATCGTGCTCCCTGCGGGTATCTCGAAGGCTGCATGTCCCTCCACTGACAGGTACGAGAGCCCGTCAAGCGTGAGAGTCGCCACCTGCTCCTGCCCCCTGGCGGGAGAAGCGAGGAGAAAGCAAACGACACCCAGTCGAACAGCAGCTCGAGCGCGAGACATCACAGACCTCCGTCTTTGGGCGGCAGAAAGGGTAAGACAGCCAAGCAAGGCTCCGCCGAGCGCAACCGCGCCAAGGACCACGGACTCGGACGCGGTACGGCGCGGCCCGCCAGGCAGAGACACGAGGTGTGAGGCGGAACCGCTGGCCGGAAGCTCGGCGATCACGCGCCCGTACGCATCGAGCGCGGCGGATCCGCCATCGCTCACGCGGACGAGGGGAAGGCGCTGCTCGATGGCGCGGAAGACAGCGACCGCTAGAACCTGCTCCTGCATGGCCTCGCCGCCGGCCCACATGTCGCTGGCGAGGTACGCAAGGAAGAGAGCATCATCTCCCGCGCGCTGGCTCACGAGGCCCGGAAACAACATCTCGTAGCACAGCACGGTCGCGTACCGATAGCGCGAAGCGCCCACACCGCCTGCCTCGCCTTCATCCAGTACCCAGCTCTCGCTCATCCCGAGCCAACTCCTGAGCGCCTCGCTACCCCAAAAGCGGCCGGACTCTGCCAACGGCATCCCCACCGCCTTCTCGACCACCCAGTCCACCGTCCCTGACGGGTCGACTTGGAACGCGGCTGCTCGGTACCTGTCAGGGCTGCCACCTGTGCGAATTCCACCGAAGAGCGTGGGTATCCCGATGCTCGGGATCGCCGCCGTGAGTCGTCGCTGCAGGTCCGTCCCCTGCTCGACCGACCCAGTCAGGATGCTTTCGGGCCACACGACGAGATCAGGAACGACCTCGGCCCGCTCGAGCCCCAACCGCGTCACATTCATGAGGTGCTGTAGATGGGTCCCCTGCGCATGGGGCGCCCAGCGCGCTTCGACGGGAATCGCCGGCTGGACGATGAGGACCCGAGATGAGGGGTGAGGCGGCTGCCAACTCTCGCGGGACCACTCCGCGGCCGGGAGCCCTGCGAGGGCGAGCGCAACCACAGATCCGAGAGTGGCCGCGGCGAACCGCGTCAATGCCGCGGTACATCCATCCAGAATCAGCGCCGTGACGGCGGCGTTGCAGACCGCGGTCAGCGCGCTCACGAGCGGTACGCCGCCGATGACCGCAACCTGCGCGACGCCCAGCAGGCCCGCCTGAGGATGTCCAATCAGACCGAAGGGGATCAGGCCAGGCGCGGTCGAGCGAGTCCAATCGACCGCGAACGCGATGCCTCCGAAGGCCAAACACCGCGGAATCGGACCGAGGCCCCGCGTGAGGGAAGCCAGCGAACCGAGGGCAGCCATGGGAAGCCCCATCGTCCAGGCAGCGGCGAGCGTCCATCCGAGCACCGGGGCTCCATGGTCCGGAAAGGATGCCTTCATGGCGTCTAGCACCCATGACCCGAGGGGAAGCCCTGTTCCCATGCCGAAGAGGAGGCCCCAGGTGAGGGCCACAGGAGGGCGACGTCCCCAGAACACGAGGAGGAGAGGAGCCAAGCTGACGAAACCGAGGGGCGCGAACCCGACGGGCTCGTGAACGACGTTCCAGCACCCGACGGAGGCGGCTACTAACGCCCACCCCGGAAGAATCAGTGGCGCTTGCCGCTTCAGCGGAGTCGTCATCGCGAGCATTCTTGCAGCGGCCTTCCGCACCCACTGTGACATTTTCGTGAAGCCGCGATCGGCTCTCGATCCTTTGGTCGACTGCGTAGTAAAAGAGTTCCGCAGCTCGGAGCGCGACGGCGAGAACGCCGTTGCTGACTGGATGGAGCCGCTCATCGGGAGATTCGACTTGCTCGGCACCTCGCGGACTCGCTTCGACTTGGCGCAGCGCATCGCCACCTCACCGTCGGCATGGTACCCGCCGACCTTCGGCATCAGGAGAAGGTCAGGTAGCGCCGCTCTAGTCTTCGGCGCCGCCTGTGCAGCGCTCTTGCCGTCACAAACGGTGTTTGCTCAGACCGATCCGCTCCAGAATCCCATCGCGCTGAACTCTTACTCCCCAGTGGTTCCCCCTCAGGCGGGACCCATCGCTGCGGCGGTATCCGAGAGCTCAGGCGCAGCCACGGTCGCGATTCCCATCCATGCTCCCGCGGGCCCAGGTGGCTTCGCGCCTTCCTTGGCGCTTCGCTACTCGAGTCAAGCCGGTGAAGGGATCTTCGGCGTCGGGTGGAGTCTCGGGCTGAGCGAGATCCGGCGGACTTCGCGATTCGGGAACAAGGGGTCCCGGACGGCCCAGTACCAGAGCCATCCGTACGAGATCGACGGCCAGCTCCTCATCCCGAGCGGTTCCGCCGGCCACTATCACACCCGAGTCGAGAGCTTCCTGGATGCCGAGCTGCTCGCCGATGGGTCCTGGGAGGTCCGGTACCCAAGCGGCGCCAAGGCGCGCTACGGCAAGACGGTTCAGGTCAGCTTCAACCAGGAAACGGTCCGATGGTTGCTCGAAGAGCAGGAGGACCAGCACGGCAACCGCGTCTTCTACGAGTACAACACCCCGGCGGGGAGTCGAATGCCGTACCCGACAGCGATCCGGTGGGGCGGATCGAGCGTCGCGACCTGCACACGAAGCATTGAGGTCGAGTACGAATCCACTCCTCGGCCGGATAGTCTCCTCTTCGTCGTCGCGGGGGCCCGAACGCTCGTCACGAAGCGCGCCAGCGCGATCGTGACGAAGGTCGGAGGCGCCGCCGTTCGGAGGCTGGACTTGACCTACGTCCCGACGGCGGAGCGGTCGAGGCTCGCATCCGCGCAACTGCAGGGAATCGACCCGAGCGATCCCGACGTGACGACCTCGCTGCCAGCTCAGGAGTTCACCTATCTGCAAGGAGATGATTCCAGTGTGAGCGACCTCTTCGAGGCGCCGATCCCCTTCGAGTGGGGTGAGAGCAACGAGCCCGCGCGCGACAACGGTGTGCGCTTCGGGGACGTGAATGGAGACGGACTCATCGATCTCGTCCGTGCGTTTCTGCGCAACGATGGCAATGACGCGATCCATTCGGTCTACCTGAATACGGGGACGGGCTGGCAGCTTCACAGTGGGTGGAGCAGCTCCCTCGCTGCGATCAACGTTCAGGCGAGACGGCTAAGCCTGAACGGTGCCGACGGGTGCTTTCTGGGACTGGAGAGCTATCAGCAGAACGGGGACGATGAGACCTCGATCCTCTTCGCGACCGAGGATCCGGTCCACAAGGTCCACGGAACTGGGACAGTCACGGTCTTCGCACAACCTTCGCATCACCTGGTCGACGTCAATGGCGACGGACTCGCGGATCTGGTCGGTTCGTACGCGGTTGGAGGGGGCGAGGACTGCGATGGCGTTGAGCACAGCCCGGAGCGGATCCGCTTCGTTCATCTCAACACGGGGAGTGGCTGGCAGGCCACCTCGGCGACCGCCTACGCCAACTCTCTTCCGCCGTTCACCGCCTACGAGTTCGGCGCGAACGTACCGGCGAATGGAAATACAGCGTGGCGTCTCGAGGATGCGTGTATCTCCGGGCCGAACCCGCCGACCAACGGGGAATGCTCGAAGGGATGGGTGCGGTATGTGGACCTCGGCGTTCGGTTCGTCGAACTGACGGGGGACGGACGGATCGATCTCGTGGTCTCTCACGAGGACTACGGTCCGCCGATCGCTGGCTTCTCGACAGGCGCCTATTGGAACGACGGCTTGAGCTTCGAAAGGAAAGCTGCCTTCGACATCGCCCCCCTCGCGATCGTCCGGAACTACAACGACCAGCTCTCCGCCGACGCTGGCGTCCGGTTCGTCGACCTGAACGCGGATGGACTCATGGATCTCGTGAAGACGCCGGCGCCCGGCGGGGGATCGGAAGGTCACGAGGTGTGGCTCAACGAAGGATCGGGCTGGTGCCCCGACGCGACGAGCCAGTGCCAGCTCGCAGTCCGCTACCGCCTGCCGGTCGCCTTGGTGCGAGAGCAGGCGATTCAAGGGACGACGACGGCGTTCGACAACCAGATCTCGTTCGTAGACTTCACGGGAGATGGCTATCCAGACATTCTGCGCACGGATGGGACTCTCGGCGGACAAGTGGCGGCGTGGTCTATGGATCCCTCAGCGAGCCCAAGTGTGTGGGTTCCGGCGGCCGGGGCAGTGATTCCTGAGGGAATGGCAACGGCGGTCAGCTATTTCCTGAAGCCTGGAGGGCAGGGCGTTCGCATCGTGGATCTCGATGGGAACGGCGGACCGGATTTCATCCGGTCTCACGGAGAGACACCGGCGGGGAACTATCACAATCGGTCGACCTTCCTGAAATCCACGTTGTTCGCCGATCGGCTGGGCTCCTACGAGAACGGGTTTGGTGGGTTGGTCGAGTTCAAGTACGAGGGGGCTCTGACCCAGACCAAGGAGAATCTCGCGCAGGCGCTCGCGCAGGGACTCGCCGCACCAGACCCCGATGGTCAGCTGCGCGGAAGCGCACTCCCCGTGGTAAGCGAACGGACCGTCACCGATGTCGAGGGAACATTCAACACCTGGAAGTACTTCTACGCGGATCAGCGTTTCGACCCCGATCTGCGCGAGTCATACGGATTCGCTGGCGTACAGGTGAATCAGCCGGACGGGGCGCGCGTCCGCACGTCGTACTACCAGCAGACCGGCTTGGCGGGTCGGCGGCACAAATCGGAGGTCGTCGAGCCGGCGACCGGAGGCGGGATCCTTCGCCTCGAGACGATGGAGTCGTGGAGCGCCGATCCAGGGGGAAGCTCCATTGGCGGGTCGGTGACAGGGACTCTCGTGCCGCGCCTCGATCAGGTCACGCGGACCATCCCGTACGGCCCAGGCGAGGAAGGCGTCGAGCACCGAATTTACAACTACAACGACACCTACGGCTACAACTTCGTTTCGAGTGAGCTCCTCCTACGAAACACGATGATCCTCTTCACACAGCGAACCCCCTACCAGGGAACGATCAGCGCGGGCGTGAAGGCTCTGCCGGCTTCGGTTTCGGTCGAGAATGGAACCAGTCGCGTCCTTCGGAGCGTGACCTACGACTACTTCCCCACGCACGGGCGACTGAGGAAGGAGACCTCCAAGGCCTGCCCGATGGGGTCCGGTACCTGCTCGGAACAGGTCGCCGAAGAGTACGCGTACGATGCGAGCGGCAATCTCAGGCAGACGATCGACCGGGGCGGCCGTACCTGGGAGTTCTGCTTCGATGGCGACGCGACGTATTTCGGGGGCGCGGGATGCCCAGCCGCCGGTACGAGCACTCATGCTTTGCTGACGGGGATCCGTGACCCGCTCGGAGAGCAGACCCAGATCACCCCCGATGCAGCCACCGGGGAGCCCCTGACGTTGATCCGGTTCAACGGCGACACGGTGCGCTATGTGCGGGATCCGCTTGGGAGGCCGAAGGAGCTCTACTTCCAGCCTTGGCGCGCGGGCGAGACGTTCCCGGAGATGAAGCTCGACGAGTGGCGGTACTTCGATGACTACGACTCGTGGCCCAATGACTCCGGCCGTCCGTACGTCGAGCACTTTGCCTACCCATGGACCGGCACGAGCTCGATCCGCGAGGCGATCTACGGCGACGGCCTTGGAGGCACGGCGAAGCGGGTCGTGCCGGGCAGCGAACCGAACCAGTGGATCGGCGAGGCCATTGCCCGGGATTTCGCCGGGCGGCCGGTGTGGGAGACCTACCCCGAGGCGTGCCAGGATCAGCACTGCTCGACGCTTCCCACGGCTCCGCCCGCGGCGGGGGTGATCCCTCCGCACGCCAGCACCGAGTACGACGTGCTGGGGCGCCCGAATGAGATTCGCACGCCGGAGAGCGCCAATCCGACCACGTTCGTGCCGGGCTTTGCGTTCGTCACTCACCCGACGATCGGGAGCCTGGGTCTCGAGTCGGTACTGGTGACCGACCCCAAGGGGAACAAGACGATCCGGTATCACGACAACGGCCGGCTGCGGGCGGTCCGTGAGTGCGATGGTGCCACCTGTACCGAAAGCTCGCCGACCACCTGGTACGACTACGAGTCCACGGGCGAGCTCGCAAAGATCTACGACGCTCGCGGGCTTTCCGCGCCCTCCGTTACGCGAAGCTACTCCATGCTCGGGCAGCTCCTCGTTTCGACCGACGCAGCGGCGGGGGCGAAGGAGTTCATCTACAACCCCTCCGGTACCTTGGCGGCGATGACCAACGCCGAGGACGAGACGACGGTCTACCTATACGATGATCTCGATCGGCTGGCGTACATCTTCCGCCCCGAGGATCAGCCGGCCCCTCCGGCCGACCCGGTGCCCTCGGCGATCCTGACCTACGACCCGGAGACTCGCGAGCTCGCGCATGTCGAAGAGAGCGGGATTCATGACTATGAGCAGCACTACGAGTACGATGGGTTCGGTCGAGTGAGCAAGGACATTCTCTCGATCGCAGGCAAGACCCTCGTTTCGAAGTTCCAGTACGACTTCCTGGGACGGCTGGTCCACTACTACACCCCAGCCGCCCAGATGGGTCTCCAGTACCTGTATGCGGGCCCGTATCTGGAGCAGATCAAGGAGCTGCGGGACCAGGGCTCCACGACGTCGCTCCTCTTCCACTGGCTCACGGACATCGGCTACGACACGCGCGGACGCCCTTCGACGGCCGACCCGGTCGTGGCGAGCAGTCTCTATCGCCTCCACTACTCATTCGATGACGCGAGGCGAATGACGAACGCTCGCTGGCAGAGCGGCTCTCTCTTCGAGATGACCTACAGCTACGACGACGCGGGCAACGTGACTCTCGTCGAGGACGAGCACTCCGGCGGGGGTCTCGATGGGAGCTTCGACTTCGACCACGACGGGCGGAATCGGCTCAAGTGGTGGCACTGGATCGGCGAGGCGGGCCAGGCGACGAAGTACATGAACTACGACCCGCTCGGGAACCCCATCGGCAAGGACGTCGACTCGCCGACGGCGCAGAATCAGTTCTTCCAGCACCAGACGAATCCCTACGCCCTGACGTCCAAGGGCAGTGTCAGCTACGAGTACGACCTCGATGGCAACCAGACCGAGCGCACGGGAGGCGGCGCGACACAGCACCGCAAATTCGACTCGGAGGGCCGCCTGCTCTGCGTGGGGACGACCGCGGGCGGCTGCGACCTGCAGCAGTTCGTCTATCGATTCGACGGCAAACGGCTCACCGAACGTGTCGATGGCCGGACGCGCATCTACGGTTCCGAGGGCTTCACGCTCGACGCCGAAGCGGACGGAACCTCCACGGGTCGCTTCTACGGGTACCTCTTCGGGCAGGTCTTCTCCGAGACGACCCAGACGAAAGTCCAGCTTCGTACGGCGGATAGCCCGGGTCCCGCCGGCTGGATCCCGATCGACCTCCTCGCGCCCGGCCTGGGAGCGCTGGCCGTCTTCGGCGCTCTCGCAGCTCTGCTCCACTTCGGGCTGCTGGAGAGCCTGCGCGCCCACCCGGTCTCGACGGTCATCGCGCTCGTGACAGCGGCGGCCCTGGTCCCGATTCCGGCGGCCTGGGCGATCACTGGCCTGCCGGGAGGCGGGACGACCACGCGGATCATGCTGCTCAGCGACCTGGTCGGGAGTTCGCTCCTCGCGGTCACGGTCTCCGACCCGCCCACGGTGGTGAGCAGGCGGGTGTTCGACCCGTTCGGATCGAAGCTGGACGAGGATACGACTGGCCAGCCCAC
>DAISKN010000238.1:0-9241 GCA_036820975.1 Acidobacteriota bacterium
AGTCGTCAGTCGTCAGTCGTCAGTCGTCAGTCGTCAGTCGTCAGTCGTCAGTCGTCAGTCGTTAGTCGTTAGTATAAGCGCCGCGCCTCGGCCATGGCACCGCCCACTGGACAACTGATAACTGATTGACGACTGATGTTCTTTTTTCCAGTATCCTTGACCCACGTCCTATGTACTTCCTCGGCTACGACCTGGGGAGCTCCTCGATCAAGGCCTGTCTCTTCGACGGCGATAACGGACGTGCCGTCGCCCGAAGCTCCCATCCGGACGAGGAGATGCCGATCGCGGCTCCGCGTCCGGGCTGGGCAGAGCAGGATCCGGAGTCCTGGTGGGAGTCCGCGAGGCGGGCGACGGAGCGTCTTCTGTGGTCGGTGCCGCTCGACCCGAAGGACGTCGGCGGAATCGGGATCTCCTACCAGATGCACGGCCTCGTCCTCGTCGGAAAGAAGAGCGAGATTCTCCGTCCTTCCATCATCTGGTGCGACAGCCGAGCGGTCGAGATCGGAAACGAGGCCTTTCAGACGCTTGGCGAAGACCGCTGTCTGGCGCACCTTCTGAACTCTCCCGCGAACTTCACCGCCTCGAAGCTCCGGTGGGTGAAGCTCAACGAGCCTGAAGTCTTCGCGAGGATTCACAGAGTGCTCCTGCCGGGGGATTATTTCGCGCTCCGTTTGACGGGGCGAGCGGTGACGACTCTCTCGGGCCTCTCCGAGGGTATCCTCTGGGACTTCGCGGAGAGTCACGTCGCCCATTTCCTCCTGCATCACTACGAGGTCGGAGAGGACCTTATTCCCGAGGTGGTCCCGACCTTCGGAGAGCAGGGACGACTGACGACAGAGGCGGCCCGCGCACTTGGGCTCGCCCCCGGCACCCCCGTGACCTTTCGCGCCGGCGACCAGCCGACGAACGCCCTTTCGCTGAACGTCCTCGAGCCCGGAGAGATCGCCGCCACCGCGGGAACCTCGGGCGTCGTTTACGGGGTCACCGACGTCGTTCGCGCCGACCCCCGGTCGCGCGTCGGGAGCTTCGCCCACGTGAACCATTCGAGCGAGTCGGTTCGTCTCGGCGTCCTCCTCTGCATCAACGGAACCGGAAGCGCGAACCGGTGGCTCCGGCAGACACTTGGGAAGAGCGGCTACGAGGATTTGAACCGTCTGGCCGCGACCGCTCCCGTCGGCTCGGAAAGGCTTCTCTTCTATCCCTTTGGAAACGGCGCCGAGCGCATGCTCGAGAACTCCGACCCCGGTGCCTCACTCCGGGGACTGCGCTTCAACAGTCACGGTGAGGCTCACCTCGCCCGGGCCGTCCAGGAAGGGATCGCGTTCTCGTTCCGCTACGGCATCGGAATTCTCGAAGAGCTCGGGCTCCACCCCTCGGTGATGCGCTCGGGGCTTTCCAACATGCTCCTGAGCTCCCTCTTCCGAGAAGCTCTCACCGGGGTCACCGGCTGCACCCTCGAGCTCTACCGCACGGACGGCGCGGAAGGGGCCGCCCGGGGCGCCGCCCTCGGGGCCGGGTTCTATCGCTCGCCTTCCGAGGCTTTCCGCGGTCTCGTGCGAGAGGCCACGATCGAGCCCGACCCGGAGCGCGGCCCCCGCTACCGGGAGGCCTACGAGGCCTGGGTCGAAGGGCTTGCCGGTCTTTCTCCAGGGCTCCGCGAGAATCTCCGCCCGGGAGCATGATCGCGGCGAGACCACTGGAGGGAACCGATGCACGACTTTCTCGCCGCCGCGAAGAACCTCGCCCGATCGCCGGGCTACGCCGCCGCGTTCGTCCTGACGCTGGGGCTCGGGATCGGCGCCAACACGGCCATCTTCTCCGCCGTGCGTGCGGTCCTTCTGAAGCCGATTCCCCATCGCCACGGAGATCGCCTGGTGCACCTGAGGCAGACGGCGGTCCAGAACGCGATTCCGGACGCGACCTGGTCCGTCCCCGAAATCAGCGACTATCGCGAGGCGTCTTCGACCGTCGACGGATTCGCCGAGTTCTCCGCCCTCGACTTCAACATGCTCGGTCACGGCGAGCCCCGGCGCGTGCGCTCGGGGATCGTATCCGGCAACTACTTCGACGTCCTCGGTCTCCGGCCGGTTCTCGGGCGCCTCACCCAGCCCTCGGACGACGGAAGGAACGCCGACGCGGTCCTGGTGCTGACCTTCGACTTCTGGCAGCGCGCGTTCGGAGGCGATCCGCTGGTCGCGGGCAAGACCGTTCGCATGAACGGGCGGACCCTCACCATCATCGGCGTGCTGGAGTCCGTGCCGCATTATCCGGAGAGGACGGACGTCTTCGTGAACATGGTCGCGAGCCCGCACCACATGAGCGCGTCCATGAACGACGAGCGCATGCACCGCATGACCCGGCTCTTCGGCCGGCTCGCCCCTGGAGTGGCTCCGGAGACGGCGATGGCGGAGCTCGAGGGCATCGCCGAGAGGCTGGCGCTCGAGTTTCCCGAGGCCTACCTCACGACCGGCGAGCCGAGGCTCTCCATGACCCCGCTCGTGGACGAGCTCGTATTCCGCGCCCGCCCCATGCTCCTCCTTCTGCTGGCGACGTCCGCCTTCGTCCTCGCCATCGCTTGCGCCAACGTGACGAACCTGACCCTGACACGAGCTCTGAGGCGCTCGCGGGAGCTCTCGGTGAGGGGGGCGTTTGGAGCCGGCCAGTCGACGCTGCGGTGGCTTCTGCTCCGGGAGAATCTCGTTCTCTCGCTCGCCGGCGGAGCCCTCGGTCTCGGCGTCACCTTCGGCATCAAATCGCTCCTGGTGACCTACGCGGCGCGCTTCACCCCGCGGGCGATGGAGATCGAGGTCGACGGCATCGTCCTCTCCTCGTGCCTCGCCGTCGCCTTCGCCGCCGCCGTTCTCTCCGCCCTGGCTCCGCGGCTTCCTCTCGCGGGAGCTCCGGGGAGTCCCGGACGGTCCACATCGGGAACGGGGCAGCGGGCGCTCCAGAGAACGCTGGTCGTCGCCCAGCTCGCGCTCTCGTTCGTGCTGCTTGCCGGGGCGGGGCTCTTCGCGCGCACCCTCGTGAACCTGAGCCGCGTCGACTCCGGCTACCAGGTCGAAAGCGTCCTGAGCATGGAGATTCCCGCGTCGGACGACGGCCGCACTCCGGCGCAGCTGGTCTCGCACTTCGAGCAGGTGCGGGACGAGACCGCGGCCCTGCCGGGAGTGATGTCAGCGGCGATCGCGTCCTCGGCTCCCCTGAGCGGCGAGCCCGTGCTATTCGAGGTGGAGTTCGAGGGCTACCAGAAGGACCCGCAGGCATCGACGGCAAGGGCCGACTACCGATCGGTCAGCCCGGATTACTTCGATGCTCTCGGCGTCCCGCTACGGAAGGGAAGGCCTTTCACCGAGGGAGACGATGCCGAGGCCGCGAAGGTGGTGGTCATCAACGAGTCGATGGCGAAGTTCTACTTCGCCGACCGGGATCCCGTCGGGAGGAAGATGCGCTGGTCCGACCCCCAGCTCCAGTTCGTCGGGATCGCCAACGACTGGCGCACCATCGTCGGGGTCGCTTCCGACACGCGGGACTACGCGCTCGACGCCGAGCCGCCGCACGTGGTCTATCAGCCGTTCGCGCAAGAGCCCTGGCCGGGGGCGCTTGTGGTGCGTACGGGAACGGACCCATCGTCGGTCGCCCGCTCGGTGGTCGAGGTCATCCGATCCCTCGACGGCGAGCAGCCCGTCGAGAACGTTCGGACGCTTTCGGAGATCCGATCCGAGACCCTCGCCCCTCAGAAGGTGAACGCGAGCCTGGTGTCGATGTTCGCGCTCCTGTCGCTCGCGATCGCCGCCGTCGGCGTCTTCGGAGTGCTGGCGTTCTCCGTCGGAGAGAGGACGAAGGAGTTCGGGATTCGCTCGACCCTCGGCGCCGACGCCCGGGAGCTCCTGCGCATGGTGCTGGGGGAGGGCATGAAGCTCCAGTCGCTGGCGCTCCTGGTCGGCATCGGAGCCGCCCTTCTCCTCGCGGGTTTCCTGCGCGGGTTTCTCTTCGGGATCGAGCCTTTCGATCCACCGACGCTGGTGCTGGTGGCGGTCGTGCTGAGCGCTACGGCGCTCGCGGCATCGTGGCTCCCGGCGTGGCGGGCGGCCAGGGTGGCGCCGATAGAGGTCCTGCGCGTCGATTGACGCTTCGAAAGAAACGCGTTCCTGGGGATCTCCGCCCAGGCAACGCTTCTCGTGCCGGGACCGTCGTGAGTCCGCTAGCCGCTCATCCGGCGCGCGTCAGAAGGTCTACGGCGCGAAGAGGTAGTTCTCGCCGAGCGGGCACCAGAACACGTCGAGAACGGTAGCGCTCGTCTCGGAATAGGGATTCCTCGTCTCGCCGCGGAGCGCGTGCGGAACGCTCGCATCCAGAAAGCAGGAGTCGCCGGCGCGCAAGACTTCCTCGACCTTCTTGTCCTCCGCGAGGGTCGTGAGCACGAGCTGGCCCTCGAGAACGAAGATGAATTCCTCGCCATGATGTTCGCTGGGGACGGATTCGCCGGCGTTCGCGGGAACCTCGATGATGCAGGGGAAGACGGAGCGGGGATGGAACTCCGAAACGAGCGAGTAGTACGCGTTCGGCGCGCGATCTTCGTTGCCGGGTGCGCCGTTTCGGCGTCGCCGGTGAGAGTCGGCCCGGATGTCCGCGGCCCGGCAAACGACGTAGTGCGGAGGTTTGTCCTGGAGGTGGGTGAAGAATCCGCGGAGAGGCTCGCCGAATGCTTTGGTCAGCGCCATGAGCGCGTCCATGGGTATCGGCCGCTTCCCGCCCTCTATCTGCTGGAGCTGGCGAGGACGGAGCCCCGCCATCTCTGCGGTCTCCTCCAGGCTCCACCCCCTCGACTCCCGCAGCACGCGGAGCCTTCGTCCAGCCGTCTCATGCCGGCGGACCTCTCCATCGATCGAGAAACCGCGCGCATGGGGTGAGTACCAGTCCCAGGCCGTCGGGAACGGGCTCGACGGCCCGGCGAAAACGTGAAGGGTCTCGCAAAGCTCGGGCTGGGGCGAGCGAACGAGGTGCGGCATGTCGGCCCGAAAGATCAGGCAGTCTCCGCGGTAGAGGCGCTCGACCGCTTCTCCCTCGGGAGTGCGCATCCGGAATTCCATTTCCCCTTTCAGAACGAAGACGAACTCGATCTCGTCATGGTAGTAGTAGCGGAGGCTCGATTCCGGCGTGCTCGCGATCCGGGCGAGCAAGGGCTCGATGTGCCTTCCCACGAACAAGTCGGCGAGGGGCCAGAACTCGTGCGTCCGGTCCAACTCCCCCGATTCGCTCTGGACCAGCGTCCTCCTCGCCGACCGAGAGCGAACTTCGGCGTCGCGAGTAATCTGGTAGGGAAAGCTCCGCTCCTCGGGGAGCAGGAGGTCGGGCGTGAGTCCGAAAGCACCCGCGATCCGCACCAGCGTCTCGAAATCCAGCACGACCAGACCCGTCTCGATCTGCGATAGCCGGGCTATGGAAAAACCGGTCCTTTGCGAGACGTCGCCGAGCGTGAGCTTCCGAGCTTGTCGTTCTTCGCGAAGCCGCTGTCCGAGTTTGAGGCCCTCGTAGTCGCCGAGGTGTGAGCTGAAAACCGGCATTCCAGTCCTTGGTTCTTATAGCGGGACTCGAAAAGAACGCAGCATTCTATTGCCCCTCGTAGGCAACAGCAAAGGGGTTAACGGATCCAAAATGTCGTACATTATAGGTTATTTCTCGTCAAAACTCGAAACATTCTTCTTGACACTGGGTCTATGAAGGCTGATATTGACAAATTTATTGATTGAGCTAGAAATCGGGGTGATTCGTGAAAAAAGTGCCTCCAACGCGACTACGGTGGGCATTTATTGCGCAACTAATTGCAGCCACAGGGTTTACGTCGGAAGATCCGGGGCTGTCCTCCATTCGCGAGTCGGCTCTGAGGGGTCACCTCTCGTTCCTGGCATCCGATGAAATGGCGGGGAGGGACTCCCTCAGCCCGGAGGGACGCATTGCTGCCGAGTACATCGCCGGTTTTTTTCGGAGAGCTGAGCTCGTACCGGTAGGCGACGAGGGGACGTTCTTCCAGAACTTTCCGATGGTTGCGGCCCATCTCGATCGGGCGAACGTCCGTCTTCGAGCGAGCATCGCGAGCGGCGCGGGCACGTTCGAAAGAGACTACGCCCTCGGGTCCGATTTCACGCTTCCCCGACAGGGTGGCGTGGATTTCGAGACGAGGGCTCCTATCGTCTTCGCCGGTTATGGAATCTCGGCCCCCGAGTACGACTACGACGATTTCGCTGGAATCGACGTCGCGGGGAAGATAGTGCTCGTTCTGACCCACGAGCCGCAGGAGAGCGATCCCGAGAGCCGCTTCCTCGGACGGTTCCACACCGTTCACGCCTACAACTGGTGGAAACCGGAGGTCATCCGGCAGCGGGGGGCCGTTGGCATCGTGATGGTCGACGAGCGGGCCCCGCATCGCCCTCGTCGGGTCCCGAGCGGACCGACGAACGGCCAGCTGCGGCGGGACCGTCCCGGTCATGCTCTCACGAGCCCGTTCTGGGATTTGCCCCTTTTCAACGTCACCCGACGGGTGGCGGACGAGCTTCTCTCGCCTTCGGGAAAGACCATCGACGAGCTGCAGGCGACGATCGACCGAACGGGTCAGCCGGCCTCGATGCCGGTCGAAGGTGTGACCGTCGACATGACGCGGCCGATCTCGAGCCGCCGGATCGTCCAGACGCGGAACGTCCTCGGGGTGCTTCCGGGCTCCGATCCCGCGCTCGCGAAGGAGTACGTCCTGATCACGGGTCACTACGACCACGTAGGCCGCGAGGGAGAGTTCATTTTTCGCGGCGCGGACGACAACGCGTCGGCTACCGCGGCCGTCATCGCGATTGCCGAAGCGTTTCGCGCCGACCCCACCCCGCCGCGGCGCAGCCTGATGTTCCTCGTCTTCGAGGCGGAGGAGGACGGGCTCCTGGGCGCGTTTCATTACGTCGCTTCTCCCATCGCTCCCCTCGAGAGCACGGTGGCGGTGCTGAACATGGACATGATCGGACGGGACGAGGAATCGGCGACCTGGGACACGAAGGCGGCCGCGAATCGAAACTCGGTCAACGTCGTCGGCACCTTGTACAGCCCCGACATCCGCCGCGTCATCGAGGCCGAGAACCGGAACATCGGGCTCACCCTCGACTACAAGACCGATGGAGACGACCGGGAGGGCTGGTTCTCACGGAGCGATCACTATCCTTTCGCCGTCCATGGCGTGCCCGTGGGCTTCTTCAACACCGGCGAGCACCCCGACTACCACACCGCCAACGACACCTGGGATCGGATCAACTATCCCAAGATGGAAAAGATCGTGCGGCTCGTCTACTTGAGCGCGAAGACCCTCGCTAATCAGGACGGACGGCCGGGCTTCGTGACAGAGCGATCGAAGGGAAGCACCTCGGGCAGCAATTGATTCCAACCGTTCGTAGGAGAGACTTTCAGGGAGGCAAGGTATGAAGACGCGATGGGCTAGTTGGATCGCGACCGCGATGCTTTTGGCGCTACCGGCGACGGTCTCGAGTCAGGTCAGCCTGGGAACGCTCCTGGGGCAGGCCCAGGACGACACCGGCGGCGTACTTCCCGGAGTGACTGTCACCGCTACGAACACCGGCACCGGCCTGACTCGCGCAACTACGACCGACAGCCGGGGTCAGTACGCGATCGTCGGTCTGCAGCCGGGAACGTACGAAGTAAGAGCGGAGCTCTCCGGATTCCGCACCTCCGTCGCCAGCGGTGTGGTGATTCAAGTCAACCAGGAGACGCGACTCGACCTCAAGATGCCGCTGGGCGAGCTGGCCGAGACCATCACCGTTTCCGCGGAGACCACCGTCGTACAAACGAGGACTTCGACGGTGGGGAAGGTCGTCGACCAGACGGCGATCATCGCCATGCCTCTCAACGGCCGGAATTTCGTCGACCTGGGTCTGCTCGTGCCCGGCGTTACGACCCGGGAACAGCGCACCCAGGCCGGAAGCACGTACTACGTGCACGGCCAGCGAGACGACGCCAACAACTTCCTCATGGACGGTGTGTCGAGCAACGAGCTGAACGGAAACACCGCCGACGTCAAGCCCAATCCCGACGCCGTCCAGGAGTTCAAGATCCAGACGAGCAATTTCTCGGCCGAGTTCGGACGCAACGCCGGATCCATCGTCCAGGTCGTGACCAAGTCGGGCAGCAACAGCGTCACAGGCGCCGGGTGGCTCTTCATGCGCGATGACGCGTTTCAGTCGAAGGATTACTTTGCCATCAACGAGCCTCCTCCGCTGAGCCAGAAGCAGTATGGCGCCACGTTCGGCGGACCGATCATCCGGAACAAGACGTTCGTCTTCGGGTCCTACGAGGGCTATCGCCTCACCCGGGGATTGACGAACCAGACGATCGTGGCGACGGCGGGGGAAAGGGCGGGGAATTTCAGCTTCCTCACGAGACCGATCGTCGATCCGACCACCGGACAACCATTCCCCGGCAACGTCATCCCGGCCAATCGAATCGATCCGGCGGCAACCGCTCTCCTGGAGTTGATGCCGCTTCCCAACATCTCGGGGGCTGCGGCACGGGGGAACAACTACGTTTCCTCTCCGGAATCGACGAACAACTACGACCAGTTCATCGCCCGCCTGGACCACAACTTCAGCGACAACTGGGCACTGTTCTACCGGCACTTCTATCAGAGCACGGATCAGTTCAACCCCGTTCAGGGAGCGGGCGTCGCGCGCTACGACGGATTCCCCAACACGCTGGACCAGACGGTCGGGCACTACACCGTCGGCTTGAACACCATCCTCTCCGCCGAGAGGTTCAACGAGCTGCGCGGCGGCGTATACACCCGGGAGAACGCTTCCTCCAATCTTCCTTTCGAGAACCCCCTCGACTACGGAGTCGGGTACGACCGCCCGCAGGACGTCATCGGGGGCATCGGCCTTCCCGAGTTCAACATCACGGGAATGTCCGGCATCGGCAATCAGATTCAAGGGCCCAGCACCAACAACAACTACGAGCTCCAGGTGACCGACGTGTTCACCTGGGACACCGGGGATCATTTCCTCAAGTTCGGGGGCGAGGTGCGGAAGGGCCGCGAGCAGAACGACGTGGGCTTCTTCTACGTGGGACGGTTCGTTTTCGACGGGCGGTACACGGGAGACTCCTTCGCCGACTTCCGGCTCGGCCAGGCGCGCGAGTTCAACGTCGCCGGAGGCAGGACCTTGATGGACCAGAACAACTGGAACATGGGGCT
>DAISKN010000239.1:0-9232 GCA_036820975.1 Acidobacteriota bacterium
AGTTGGGTAAACCTGGCCCCATCTCCTTATCCCCCTTGGTCTCCCCATCCCCCTTGTATCGATTAGGGCGGCGAGAGCAGGCTCTTCACCGCGGATACCACCGCCGCCGGAGTGAGGCCGAGCTTGTCGTAAATCACCTCGCCCGGGGCCGAGGCTCCGAAGCGATCCACCCCGATGGCGATTCCCTTGTTTCCGAGGTAGCGGCTCCAGGCGAACGTTACCCCGGCCTCGATCGAGACCCGGGCCGCGATCGACGCGGGGAGCACCGATTCCCGGTAGGCGGGATCCTGCGCCTCGAAGAGGTCCCAGCACGGGATCGAGACCACGCGGCATCGAATCCCCTCGCCCGCGAGGCTCGCCTGCGCCTGGAGCGCGATCTCGACCTCGGAGCCGGTCGAAATCACGAGCGCCTGGGGCGCTCCATCGGGCGGGTCCGAGAGAACGTAGGCGCCGCGCCTCAGACCCGACGCGTCCCCTCTCCCCGCTGGCGCGCGGTCGATATCGGCCAGCTTCTGCCGGGTGAGAACGAGGGCGGTGGGACCCTCGGTCCTCTCCATCGCCGCCCGCCAGGCCTCGATCGTCTCGCTCGCGTCCGCGGGGCGAATCACGCGGAGGTTGGGAATGGCCCGGAGCGCCATCAGATGCTCGACCGGCTGGTGGGTCGGGCCATCCTCTCCCACTCCGATGGAGTCGTGCGTCCAGACGTAGATCGCAGGCAGGTGGCTCAACGCCGCGAGCCGTACCGGAGGCCGCATGTAGTCGGAGAAACAGAAGAACGTCGAGCAGTAGCCGCGCACGCCCTCGTGGTAGGCCATGCCGTTGACGATCCCGCCCATCGCGTGCTCCCGGACCCCGAAGTGCAGGTTCCGGCCGGAGCCCGTCGCACCGTCGAACGATCCCATTCCCTCGAGTGCCGTCTTCGTCGACGAGGAGAGGTCGGCGTCGCCTCCAATGAGCTCGGGCACCGCGGCGGCGATGGCGTTCAGGATCTTCCCCGACGCCTCGCGCGTCGCGAGCTTCTCACCCGGCTTGAATCGCGGAAGCCCCGCGTCCCAATCCGACGGCAGCTCGCCCCGGAAGCGGCGCTTCCATTCGGATGCGAGCTCCGGGCTGCGCTTCTCGAGCTCGGCGAACCGCTCGTTCCATTCGCCTTCGAGGCCCTCCCCTTTCGCGACCGCCTTGCGGAACCGGGAGAGCGCCTCCTCGGGCACGTGGAATTGCGCTTCGGGATCCCAGCCGAGGGCTTTCTTGGTGAGCGCGACTTCGTCGGCTCCGAGGGGCGAGCCGTGGGCCGAGGCGGTTCCCTGTTTGTTCGGAGAGCCGTAGCCAATCGTGGTGTGGACGATGATGAGAGAAGGCATCGCCGTCTCGGCGCGAGCCTCGGTGATGGCCGACTGGATGCCATCGATGTCGCGATCGCCGTCCTTCACCCGGAGCACCTGCCATCCGTAAGCCTGGTAGCGGCGCTCCACGTCCTCGGTGGTGAAGGTCAAAGACGCGGGACCGTCGAGGGTGACGTCGTTCGCGTCGTACAGGTAGATGAGCTTTCCCAGACGGAGGTGGCCCGCGATGGAGGCCGCCTCGGCCGAGATCCCCTCCATGAGATCGCCGTCGGAGACGAGCGCGTAGGTCCGATGATCCACGATCGGAAGCCCGTCCTGGTTGAAGCGATGGGCGAGAGCTCTCTCGGCGATCGCCATTCCCACCGCGTTCGAGGTCCCCTGACCCAGGGGACCGGTCGTCGCCTCGACGCCCGGAGTCAGGCGGAACTCCGGATGGCCGGGGGTGCGGCTCCCCCACTGCCGGAACGCCTTCAGGTCGTCCATCGTGAGGTCGTACCCGGTGAGATGGAGGAGCGAGTAGAGAAGCATGGAGCCGTGCCCGGCCGACAGGACGAAGCGGTCCCGATCCGGCCAGCGCGGGTTGCGCGGGTTGTGCCGCAGGTGGTTCTGCCAGAGAACGTAAGCCATGGGCGCGGCGCCGAGCGGAAGTCCCGGATGGCCGGAGTTCGCTCTCTGCACCGCGTCGATGGACAGAGTGCGAATGGAATTGATGCAAAGCTCGTCGGGCGTTGGGGAGGTCTTCATCGTGTTCTCGCGGTAATGACCCTTCGGAGAGCCCGGAGAATAACAAGGGGAACTCCCGATGCACAACATGCACGGTCCGTTCGTGAACTGTTTCACAGAAAGAAAAGGCGAAGGGCCATAACGTTCCGCAACGCGGGAGACGACGCCATCGAGTCCGACAGGGGAGCGCCGAGACCGACCACCCGCGATAGCGATCTGCTCGGGGGGCTCCCGGGGGAGGAGATCCAGGCGCTCGATTCGTCGAGCGCCGTCGAGCGCGTTTCCAGGGCCCAGGTTCTCTTCCAGGAGGACCATGTGCTCTCCCACCTCTACGTCGTATCCAGCGGAAGCTTCAAGCTCGTCCGCTATTCCGCGGAGGGGCGGGAGTTCATCGTCGATCTCGCCGGTCGGGGCGCCGCATTCGGCGCGTTGGTGGAGCCTACCCTCGCAGCCGTCACCGCCCGGGCGCTCGAGGAATCCACGTTTCTCGCGGTTCCGGTGGCGGCCGTCCGGCGCGCGCTCGAGAGGAACCCGGAGCTCGCGCTTCGCGCGGTCAGCGAGTCCGAGCGCAGGCTCCGGGCGGCGGAGGTCCGGGCCGCGCGCTTCGCCTTCGAAAGCGTTCCCCGAAGACTGGCGGCGCTTCTGCTGGAAGCGACGGATCGGCGCTCGGGCGTCTTTCGATTCCCGCTCAACCAGTCTGAGCTCGCGAGCATCATCGGGAGCAGCCGCGAGACCGTTTGCTCGATCCTGAACCAGTTTCGACGCGAGGGCATCGTGGAAACGCCCCGCGGCCAGATTCAGGTGATCGATCGGAGGCGGCTCGAGTCGGCGTCGTAAGCCCGCCCCCCACGCGTCGCGTAGGCCTTTCCCCACGACCCCGAGCGCTCTAAAGTCCTGGGCCGTCCTGCCGATACGTCCATCGGAGATCCACCCCTTTGAGTGTGAATCGACAATCCCCGCCCGAGCGAATCCTCTACGTCGACGACGAGCGCGAAGCGCGAGAAGCGTTCGCTTGCGCCGCCCATGAGCTCGGCTTCCGGGTGGATACCGCCGACGGCGGCGGCGAAGCCCTGACCAAAGCGAGCCAGATTCGCTACGCGGTCATCGCCACCGACCTGCGGATGCCGACGCTCAACGGGCTTTCCCTCATCCAGCTCCTGCGGCCCAAGTGGCCCGAGGCGAGCTACCTCATCGTTACCGGCGCGAGCCATCTCGATCTCCCCCGGCCGAATGGCGAGCCGCTGGTCGACGAGATCGTCTCGAAGCCCTGGAAGATCGAGGAGCTCTCGGGCATCCTCGGCCGCGCGATCGACCGCTACCGCGGGCGGGCGAGCTCGGTCGCCGGTTCCTCCAGCGGCGAAGAGCTGCCCCTCCTGTTTCTCGCCGCGGGCGAGGCTGCGACGGACCGGGTCCAGAGCTCGCTCGAGGAGGCGCTTCCCGCGGTCGATGTTCGTATCGCCTCGACTCTCGACGAGGCGATCGACCTCACGTCGCGGACGTCCTTCCGGGCAGGGGTGGTGGATCTCGATCGAATGTCCGGCGGAGGGCTGGCGTCCATCCTCAGGCTCCGGCGGGCCCACGAAGAGCTCCCGCTCGTGGCCCTCGGCGCTCTCGACGACGAGGAGTTCCGGCTCCGGGCGATCGCCGCTGGCGCCCAGGACTATCTTTCCAAGTCGGCGCTGACCGGCTACGTCCTGAGACAGTCCCTTCGCTATGCGGTCGAGCGGAAGAGGACCGAGGAGAAGCTCGCCTATCTCGCGCATCGGGATCCGCTGAGCGGCCTCTTCAATCGGCGGCTCTTTCGAGAGCGCCTGGAGCTCGCCGTCCGCGACGCGGCGGCCCGCGGCTCGCGTCTTGCCGTGCTCCTTCTCGACGTGGATCGCTTCAAGACCGTGAACGACTCTCTCGGTCACGGAATCGGCGACCGCCTTCTCGAGGTGGTCGCGGCGAGAATCCGGGGCAACGTGAAAGACGGCGACGTCGTGGCCCGGCTCGGAGGCGACGAGTTCGCGGTGCTCCTGGAGAACGTCACGGGCGAGCAGGACGCGCTCGAGGCCGCCCAGAGACTCCTGGAAGCGCTCGTTCCCCCGGCGAGACTCGGGGACTACGAGATCGTGGTCACCGCGTCCATCGGTGTGTGCCTCTATCCGGATCACGGGGAGACGGCTGAGGAGATCTTGCGGCGTGCCGACAAGGCGATGTACCGCGCGAAACTCAACGGCCGGGATGCCTGCGAGCTCTTCAGCGACGAGAACGAGGAGTCCCGCTCGGGAGTTCTGGAGCGGCTTCGGTTCGAGAGCGGAATTCGGAGCGCGCTCGAGCGGGACGAGTTCGTGGTCTTCTACCAGCCGCAGATGACCATGGATCGAAGAAACCTCGTGGCCGTCGAAGCCCTCGTCCGCTGGAACCACCCCAAGCTCGGCCTGGTGGCCCCCGCGAAGTTCATGCCCTTTCTCGAGACCACCGGCCTCATCAAGGCGGTCGGCGCCTGGGTGCTCGAGACCGCGGCCGCCGAGGTCCGGAGCTGGCAGCGGCAGGGTTATCCCGAGTTGAGACTCACGGTGAACCTCTCGGCGCGCCAGTTCGAAGGCACCGATCTGGTCGACGCTATCGCGCAGGCGCTGGCGACGACGGGCTTTCCCCCGTCCCAGCTGGAGCTCGAGATCACCGAAAGCCTCCTCATGCGCGACGTCGATCGCACCCGCGCCATTCTGGAGGAGCTGAAGAGCTCCGGAATTCGCATCGCGATCGACGACTTCGGAACCGGCTATTCCTCGCTCGCGTACCTCACGAAGTTCCCTCTCGACTGCCTGAAGATCGACCGCTCGTTCGTCCGCGATATCGAGACGGACGCCGACGACCGCGCCGTCGCCGAGGCGATCATCGGCCTCGGCCACAACCTCCGTCTCGACGTCGTGGCCGAGGGCGTCGAGACCGAGCCGCAGCTTTCGTTCCTGCAGGGCTGCGACGGGTTCCAGGGATACCTCATCGCGCGCCCTCAACCGGCTCACGCTACGCTCGAGCTCCTCGAGCGCTTCCGCGCCTGACGCGGACAAACCGGGAGGAACGCGAAGGCGCAAAGGCGCCGGGACGCAAAGAAAAACCAATCCCATACGAGGGATCGGAGGGGATCGGGAGAATCACTCATCCCCTTGTATTCTTCTTTGCGCCCTTGCGTCTTCGCGCCTTTGCGGTTCCTCCCGTTCTCACCCGGAGCTTCGGCGGAAGGTCATTTGGTTTCCGCTGGGGAAGAAGATCGTCAGGATCTCACCCGCGCGCTCTATCCGGCAGTGCTCCAGCTCGGCGTCCTCGGGGCTCTTCGCCGACATCTTCAACGGAGTCGAGCCTCCGGAAAGATGATAGAGGTGGGTGAACACCAGACGATCACCTTCGAGACTGTAGGTGCCTCCCTCTCCCGCTCCCCTTTCGAGCGCGCCGGCTCCGTCCATGGTGAAGAACAGAACCGTCCAGTCGCGATCGGTGAAGAAGATGAGGCCGGTCACGTCGTGCTGCGTTCCGTCCTTCAGCGTGTAGATTTCCGGATGCCAGGCGCCCTCGACGGGCGATTGAGCGAGAACCGGAGCCGAAAGACCGACCGCCGCGAGAAGCAGGGGCGCGATTCGAATCATGAGCACCTCCGCCGCTCCTTCTACCACGGTCGGGCTCGGGGACCGCGGCCGGACCCAGCGGCTTCCCCGGACTGGTGCTGGTGGACTAATCTGACAGCAGGAGTACACCCATGACGACAAGGATCCTCGCGTCGAGCGCCGCCGCGATCTGCGCTCTTCTGGCTATGGAAGCCTGCGCCCGCAACCCTGTGACCGGCGAGCGCGAGCTGATGCTCGTCAGCGAGGCGCAGGAGATCGCGATGGGGCGAGATGCCGCCGCCCAGATTCCGCAGGAGCTGGGGCTCCTTTCGGACCGGGACCTCGTCTCTCTCGTACAGACCCAGGGGCTGCGCATCGCGAAGGCTTCCGAGCGCCCCCACCTCCCGTGGGAGTTCCACGTGGTCGACTCCCCGGTGGTGAATGCCTTCGCGCTCCCCGGAGGGTTCGCCTACCTCACTCGCGGCATCCTCGCCCACATGAACAGCGAGGCGGAGATGGTCGGGGTCCTCGGCCACGAGATCGGCCACATCACCGCCCGCCACAGCGCCCAGCAGATGTCCCGGGCGCAGCTCGCGTCGATCGGTCTCGGCCTGGGAATGGTGTTCGTACCCGAGGTGCGGCCGTTCGGTGACCTCCTTCAAGGAAGCCTCGGTCTCCTCTTTATGAAGTTCGGACGGGACGACGAGAGCGAAGCCGATCGGCTCGGAGTCCGCTACTCGCTCGCCCAGGGCTACGACCCCCGTCATATGGCGGCGTTCTTCGACGTCCTTGCGCGAATCGGCGAGCGGTCGGGCGAAGTGATCCCCACGTGGCTCTCGACCCATCCCGACCCTGCCGATCGGGGACAAAAGATTCTCGCTCTCGTACGGGACACCGCTCCCGCCGACGCGAAACTCACGGTGGGCGAAGAGTCCTTCAAGCGGATGCTGGAAGGCTTGACCTTCGGAGACGACCCGCGGGAGGGCTTCCTGGACGGAAACGTCTTCAAGCACCCCGACCTGAGGTTTCAAATCGCGTTTCCCGAAGACTGGCGGGTTACGAACACCCGCCAGCGCGTGCTCGCGGGGTCGAACGACGCGGCGTTCGAGATGACCGCTTCGAGCGGAGCTTCGAACGTCGACCCCCAGTCGCGGGCGGCCCAGGTGTTCCAGAGCGCCGGGCTCCAGGCGGGCCGCGGGCAGTCGCTCCGGATCGGAGGCTTCCCCGCCTTCGTGATTCCGTTCCGGCAGCAGAGCCAGGCGGGCGTCATCGACGGCGACGCCGCGTTTCTTCGCGATGGCGAGAGGATGTACCAGATCTTCGCCTACACCTCGCCCGACCGGTACCCGAGGATGAGAAACGTGTTTCGCCAGATCATCGGTAGCTTCTCCCGCCTCACCGACCCCGAGGACCTCGCGGCGCAGCCCCAGCGGATCGTTCTCTACCGGGTGCCGCGGGAGACGAGCGCGCGAGAGGCTCTACTCGACTCGGGCGTCGCCGAATCTCAGCTCGAGGAGATCGCGATCGTCAATCACGTGCGCCTGGCGGATCGGGTGGAGGCGGGGACCCTCCTGAAGAGCGTAACCCGGTCCCGGGTCCATTCGGCGAGGACCTCGGGCGAGGGGAACATCCTCGGAGTCGCGCGGGAATATTCGCGATAGCGATCGCCGAAGACGGGAACCAGCTCGAGCACCTCCTCGAGCCACGAGTAGAGGTACCAGGCCGCGACCCAGAGAGGAAGAAGCGCCAGGTAAGGGATGGACTGCGAGAGCCCGCCGAGGCCGATTGCCAGAAGCGAAAGCGCGAGCGCCTGCGGGTGCCTCGCGATCGAGTAGAGGCCGGAGACGTCGAGCTCCACCGAGTAGCGGGAAAGGGCCCGAAGACGACCGACGCGCGCCGCGCTCGCGAAATAGAGCCAGTTTCCGCCGGCGGCGGCGGCGAAACCGATCCAGGGAAGGGGCGCCCAGTCGATCTTCGGCGGCAGGAGCGCGAGCCAGAACCAGCCCGCGCCGATGAGCGACATCCCGAGACCGTTGAGAGCGAAGCCCACGAGCCAGTGCGCGCTCTTCCCGCGACGGCGGGCGGCGGGGCTCGAGATCGAGTTGAGCGCGAGCAGCCCGAACCCGGCGACGGCGACGGCTCCGCCGCCAAAGAAGCTCTCCCAGGGAAAATTGATCATTTCCGTCGATGCCCTCCAGCCGGACGCCCATGATTGCCCCGGTTCGGTCGACGGGCAATCAGGTCTTCTCTGGAGCTCAGTAGCGGAAGCCGAGGACGTTCCAGTACCAGTAAATCCAGTGGAGTCCCGAGGCCGCGAACAGGAAGAGCGTGTAGTGGAGCCGGCGCCGGAAGGGAAAGATCCCTCGCTTCCAGACGATCGCGAGCGCGACCGCGAGCGCCACGAGGAGCGCGGCGGTCACGTGGGGCAGAACCAGGGCGGCGGTCAGGCTCTTCGGAATTCCGTAGAACAGCTCCTCCCCGGCCGCCGACACGATCGCGAAGGCGCTTCCGAAGAACACCAGCGTGAGGAGCCCGATCGCCGCGGCGACTCTCGCCGTCCACAAGCCGGGTGCGGGCTCGTTCCGGTTCTCCCATCGGTGTCGAATTCCGCCGGAGACGGCGGTGAGCGAGAGAAGGATGGCGGAGACGACGAGGGTGAGCGTGAACCCCTGGGTCTCGAACCAGGGGACGCGGTAGGTGGGCATGAACGGAAGAAAGTCGAAGAACATGTGGGTAACGGCGCCGGCGTCGTCTTCTTCGAACGCGACTTTCAGCGTTCCGTCCACCTGCTGGAAGAGACGCGGCTCGATCTCGACGAAGCGCAACGGCTCCGGGAAGAAGCCCGCGACGACGAGTTCGTTCTTTTCGGTGACGGAGACCGAAAGGGTCTGGAACAGGGCGAGGAGCTTCTCGATGGTGCTCCAGTTCTGTCGGGTGAAGCGGTAGCTCCCGGCGAATCGCGCTCCCCGCGCCGCGAAGTCCGCGGGAGGCTTCGGATTGGCGGCCTCGGGGACGTTGAAATGACGCTGCGCGAAAGCGTCGACCAGCTCCATGAGCGGAAGGCCGTTCTCGCCGACGATCGACGCGAAGAGACCCAGGCCGTGCTCGGGAAAGAGAGCGAGCGTCGAGTGAAAGAACTCGGTGTCCCCTCCATGACCGATGACCTTCTGGCCTCGGACGTCCTCCTGGTAGAAACCGTGGGCCATCCCCGGGAGGCGCTCGTCGAGGAAGTAGATCCGCTGGTGCATCCGCCGAGCGGTCTCTTCCGCGAGGATTCGGCTCTCGCCGAATCGTCCGAGCTGCAGGTGGGCGATCATGAAGCGGGCCATGTCGGTCGCCGTCGAGGAGAGAGCTCCCGCGGGCCCGAAGTTGCTGATGAGCTCGAAGTGCCCCGGCTCGAAGGCACCGTTCTCGCGCCGGTAGGAGGTGGCCATGTCGGCCGCGAGCGCCAACAGCGCCAGTACAGCCAGCACCAGGATTCGCTTCATCGTGTCGAGCCTCCTCAAGATTGGGCCGCCCCCGCGGCCGGATGAACGCCAGGCGGGGCGAGCCGCCTCAGGACCAGATCCAGGGCTCCTC
>DAISKN010000240.1:0-3931 GCA_036820975.1 Acidobacteriota bacterium
CGCTTCCGTAGGCGCCACCGCCCTCAGCTCGGGCTTGCCCAAGAGCTCCGCCGCGAACTCGTTCTCGGACTTCGATTCAACAATCACCGGATATCGCATCCTACACCTGCTATTGTGATAGTCCGTTGTCGATTGCCTCTGATGGAGAAGCGGGCTGTCACTCCACTAGAATCGCCACCGTCTCACACTCGACTACGAACTCATCGACAGGGGAGTCAGCGATGCGTCACCGCGGCATCTTCACCCGCCGGAAGCTCATAGAGGGGTTGATCACGTCCTTGGCTTCGGCCGCGCTCCCCTCAAGGGCTCGCGCGCAGTCGGGCGCCGTCCAGAACGCCATCGGCCTCGCCATGCTCCGGCGAGACCAATCGACTCTGTTGCCCCGCACCGTGCTCGTCCGCACCGCTTTGGATTCTTTCGGCTACGTGAAGTTGTGCAAACCGGGAAGGAAGACGAGGAAACCGGGAGGCTCGGTGAAGAGAAATCTACAGTCTGTGGATTTCTCTAAGGATGCGGGTGGCTTTCGAGCTCGCGGAGTCGCTACGTCTGAGGCTGCGGCTCGACGGGAGTGAAGGCTTCGGAGTCGAAGTTGAACCTGAGGTACTCCCGCGCCTCGTCGGTGAGGTTGGTGAACTCCACACCCACCGCGGCGAGGCCCTCGTCCGAATGCGCCCAGACGACTCGCCCCGTCGTCTGAACATACTCGCCGTCATAGAAGCTCATCAGGACGTCGAGAAGGTCGTGTCGTGGAACGGCGTTGGTCTGAAAGCAGGCGCCGCCTTCGGAGAGGTTCGCGACGACGCCGTACATATAGGTGGCTCCATCCTTCGACATGGCCACGGTGACCGGTCGGCTCGGCGCAAAACGGGGGGATCTCCGGGTAGGAGAGAATCGTGCTGCCTCGGCCATGGATGACCTTCTCCGCGAGTTGTTGAGGTGCCCATCCCTTTCGGAAGCAAACCATGTGCCCGGGAAAATCGGGGCAGGCCGGCCTCTAATCGGAACACGTCGAAATACTTAGGGAGAACGTGGCGAATCGAACGCGTGGGTTCTTCCCCTCTAAGCCAGGTCCTCGACCCCCATCGGGAGGCGGGAGGAATGTGATCGAGATCTCTTCTACTTCGTCATGCTTACGCTCTGGCTGTTCGGGTCCACCGCGTTCCGAGATCGGCGGCCAGCCCGGCGGCGATGAGAGGCCGGTGCTTCCGCATGTAGTACTCCTGATAGACGGGAAGTGC
The DNA here is from genome assembly GCA_036820975.1 of Acidobacteriota bacterium. Classification (GTDB taxonomy): domain Bacteria; phylum Acidobacteriota; class Vicinamibacteria; order Marinacidobacterales; family SMYC01; genus DAISKN01. Next base: position 1,239 of record DAISKN010000240.1, read on the forward strand.
GATGGCGACGCCGATGAAGAGCGCGGCGATTTTCCAATTGATCGTCGATCGAGACGACTTGGGGGACATGGGCACGTGTCTCCAGAGGTTCCCGAAGCGGATCACGCGAAGCCCCGCCGAACGACAGGACTCCAATGCACCCATGATCGCACAAGGGAAGAGGGCGGTACACGTGCCGCTTGCCGGAACGAGGGCACCCTTCTATCCTGCTCCTACGAGTCGCGCCGAACAACGTTCTGCAGGTGAGTTAATGAAAACTGGACCATCGATGTCGCGCACCGTTTCTCCGCGGTTCGTTCACGCTCTCACGCTCGCGCTGCTGGGAGTCTTCTCCGGAGCAGCGCCTGTCTCCGCTCAGCAACAGCAACAGCAGCCGCAACCCCTCGGCTTTCGGGGCTGGGGACTTCGCGGGGGCGCCACCATCGACCCCGATCAGATCCACGTGGGCGTCCATATCGACGCAGGAGAGTTCGCGCCCCGCGTGCGGTTCCAGCCTTCGTTCGAGATCGGTTTCGGCAACGACCTCATCGTCGGCGCCATCAACCTGGACGCGCTCTATACGTTTCGCCGGCCGTCCTGGCAGCCATACCTGGGCGGCGGGCTCGGCGTGGCCCTCGTCGACTCCGACCGGAATCACGGCGGCGACTTCGACGTCGAGGCGGGCTTGAACCTCGTCGGGGGGTTCGAGTGGGGTCCCCGCCGGCGCTACCTTCTGGAGATCCGCGCCGGAGTAGGCGACATTCCGGACTTCAAAGTCACGGCCGGCATCGGGCTTTGATCGAATCCCTGGCGTCCCACGAACGCGTGAGGGCTCGAAGTCATCGGGACGAAACCATGTGTCCCGGGGGGGACCGACCGGGCGGCCGGCGATGGTCAATTCGAGCGCTACGGGGGTGACGGGCACGGATTTCGAGCCCACACCTGCGCGCCGCCCCTTCCGCTGTTCGAAGATGGCGTTGTCGAGCGCGGCACACCGGAAAGCGATCCTTGTCGTTCCCGGAGCGAGCGGATAGATTCGGAACGACCCGAGCACCCCGCTTCCGCGGATGAGGTCGGCAGGCGCCAGCGGCGAGATCCCGGGCGGGCCGTCGTCTATCTGAACCTCGCCGACGCCCTGTGGGGCGCTCGGCCGAAAAGACGAAGCGAGGGCCGCGTTATCGGCGCTATCTCGATCTCTGGCCGTCGACGCCTCGTCGTGCCGAGATCGAGCTCTTGATCGGCAGCGCGCCGCGATAGTCTCTTCATCGCTGCGAAAGCCGAGATTGCCTACGTCCGCGGGCTCAAGACTCTAGTCGGAAGTGCTGGCGCATCCGGTAGCGGAGGCGCACCGGGCGGCCGTCGCGCGAAGGGGGCTCGAAGCGCCACTCGGAAACCGCTTCGAGCACGGCCTGGTCGAGGATGGGACCGCTCGATTCCACCACCTCGAGCTCCTCCGGGACGCCCGCCTCGGAGATCACCATGGAGACGGTCACGATCCCGCTTACCTTGCGCCGGCGGGCGGCGTCGGGATAGCGCGCGAACTCGCCCGAGATCTTCTTCGGCGGGATGACGCCGGGCTCTCCCAGCTCCGCGATCCCGGGAAGGGGGGCGCTCACGGGCGCTTCGACTGCGCGCCGGGGCGCGGCGACCGGATTCAACCGAGCCACGTAGTGCAGGCTCTCCCCGGGACGAGCTTCGACCCGGGCGCGGAACGGCTGGTGTCCGCGGCGGCGGACTTCGACCTGATGGACGCCCTCCTCGAGCGCGAGCTCCGCGAGAGGAGTGCGTCCGACCGAGTTACCGTCGACGAGAACCGAGGCGTCCGACGGCGTGCTGGCGATCGAGAGGAGCGCCTGTGCAGGCTGTGGGGCGAAGACGAGGGGCGTCGCGCCGGGTGCGGAGGTCACCACCTCCGTTGCGCGCACGAATCCTTCCTTGGCGACCGCGACCTCGTGATCACCCGCAGGCAGATTCTCCAGGGCGACGGGCGTGGTGCCGACGGCCAGGCCGTCGACCCATACCGTCGCTCCCGAGGGGAGGCTATCCACCGCGAGAGGGCTCGAAGCGGGGGCGGGCCAGAAGAGCCAGGTCGAGACTAAGAGCGGGATCGCCGCGGTTATCGCGAGACCGAAGCGCCGTCGCCATTCGGTCGCCGTTTGCCTGGGCCGCCGCTCGGTCGTGCTCGCGCTCGGCCGGAGCGCGGTCTCGAGGGACAGAAACGTCTCGCCCTCACGACTGTCGTCGAGGACTTCCACGGCTTGCCGTCGGGGGGAGGAGGCAGGGGCGTCGATGAGGGAGACGATCGCCTCGAGCTCCTTCAGGTTGAGCTCGGTCACGAATCCCGCGGCATCGGGGAACCTTTTTTCGGGGACCTTCGAGAGCGCTCTCTCGAAGAGCTCGTCGTAGCGCGGAGGGAGCGAGGCATTGAAGTGGCGGGGCGGCACGGGAGATTCGTGCACGACTTGATGAAGGAGCGTCGTGATGTTCTTCCCGGCGAAGGGGCGGGCTCCGGTGAGCATCTCGTAGGTGACGACCGCGAGGCCGTAGAGGTCGGCCCGGGGAGTGGGCTCGAATCCCTGGATCTGCTCCGGCGCCATGTAGGCGGGCGAGCCGAGGGACTGTCCGGCACGGGTAAGCACCGTGGCGTCGAGGTGGGCGAGGCCGAAGTCCATCAACTTCGGAACGCCCCGGTCGGTCAACATGATGTTGGCGGG
>DAISKN010000240.1:3941-5462 GCA_036820975.1 Acidobacteriota bacterium
CCCGGTGAACCACGCCGCGCCTGTGGGCGTGGTCGAGGGCGGCGCCGATGGGGGCGACGATGGCCAGGGTGGCCTCGAGCGACAAGCGGCGCTTGCGGGCGACGTGTGCCTGGAGCGTCTCGCCCTTCAGCAGCTCCATCACGAAGAAGCTCTCGCCCACGTCGAAGACGGTGACGATATTGGGGTGGTTCAGCTGGCCGGCCGCCTGGGCTTCACGGCGGAAGCGCCCGAGGATCTCCCCCTGCTGCCGCTTGGGGAATTCCTCGAGGTTGATGCTCTTGATCGCGACTACCCGGCCGACGATCGGATCCAGCGCCCGGTACACTCTGCCCATGGCGCCCCGCCCGAGCTCGGTGAGAATCTCGTAGCGTCCGAGATGAGTGGGAATCATGGAAGCCGGGTTCCCCTCAACCCGGAGCGACATCGTAACCCGACTCAGCCGGAAGAGCCATCGGGGCAACTTGGTATACTGCCTCATGCCGGAAATGACCGCCTCGGAGATGGATGCCTTTCTGGGACGTCCGTTCCACGCCGTCGTAGGCACCATCTCGCGAAGCGGTACGCCGCAGCTGAGCCCGGTCTGGTACCTTTACGAGAAGGGAAGGCTCTACTTCGGCATCATCGCCGGCACCGCGAAGCATCGGAACATCGAGCGCGATCCGCGAATCTCGGTCTGCATCGACGGCGGGAGGGACGACGTCCGAACCGTCATCCTTCAAGGCCGGGCGCGTCTCGTCGGGGATGCGGGGGACGACATGCGTTGGCGCATCGTCCGCCGCTACTACGAGACCGAGGAAGAGGCGCGCACCTACTTCGACAGCATACGCGACATCCCGGCGCTCCTCGTAGTGCTCGAGCCCGAGCGAGCGATCACTCAGGACTTCAACGACTGATCCCCGGAGTGTAAGAAGGGGATAGGAGGATGGTGGAGATAGGGGGATGAAGAAAAACTAGCGGGCGCTGGCTCGACTCCTCCCGAACGTGCTCATCCCCTTATCTCCCTATCTCCACCTCCCCCTTCTTACACCAGGATCTAGAGCTCCGCGATCATCGCCCCGTACACCCGCGCGCAGGTGAGCATCTCGTCGATCGATGCCCACAAATACTGCTCCGAACCGGTGGGCCGACCCGAGGGGCCGTACAGGCAGCAGGGAATCCCGGCCGCCATCAGGTGGGAGGTATCGTTTCCCGAGTATCCGCTCGGAAGCGAGACGCCGACGTTCGGAGCCGAGCCTCGGACCGCGGCGACGTGGCTCGCGACTCGCTGGACGAAGGGGCTGTCGGGAGACACCGAGAACGGCATCATGACTTCCCTCAGGCACCGGCGCTCGGGCTTCATCGGAAACTCGATCTCGTACCTCAGTTCCGCGTCCTCCTGCGCGAGAGCATCGAGGGCGCGCCTCAAGTCTTCGAGGATCGTCTCCGGCGTCATTCCCTCGGTGAAGCGGATGTCGGCATAGAGCGTCGCGAAATCCGGAACGATGTTCGGCCCCCGGAGCTCGACGTTTCGCCCCCGGCCGC
>DAISKN010000240.1:5472-9215 GCA_036820975.1 Acidobacteriota bacterium
CGGCCCGTATGTCGATTCCGTCGCCGTCCTTCGAGTCCAGGTGGACCACCTTCACTCCACGCTGGCGAAGCGGCTGGAACAGGCAGCGGTCGGTCCACGGTTGCGTGGTCTCCCGGAAGGCGCGCGTGCTGCTGCCGACGTTCAAAAGCGGAAGTCCGGGGAGCTCGGGGTCGGGGGTGCCCTGGAGCTTCAGGTTCTCGAGGCTCTGGGCCACCTTCCCCGCCTTCAGGATGGCGTTCACGCCCTCCTCCTTCCTCGATATATGTGCGCTTCGACCGAGGACGTGGATAGCGAGCTGCATCACTCCCGCATGCTTGGTGAGAACGTTCCCGGCGCCGTGGGGCTCGGTGACGATCGCGGCGTCGGCGCGAACGCCCGAGCGCAGAAGGTGAGCCGTTCCGGCGCCACCCTGAAGCTCCCCTACGACGCAGGCCACGACCAGCTCGCCTTTCTGCGGAAACCCGGCTCTCTTCGCCGCGGCCGCGGCCGCGATCATCGAGGCGACGCCGGCCTTCATGTTCCCGATGCCGGCTCCGAAGAACATGTTTCCCTCGGCCGCGGGCTGAAACGGATCGCGGGTGAGGCCGTCCGGAAGCGGGTCGATGTCGATGTGGCCGTTCAACATCAGGCTCTCGCCGCCTCCCGACCCGCGAAGCCGCGCGATGCACTGGAGCCGTCCCGGGTCCACTTCCTGGAGCTCGGACTCGAATCCCAGCTTCTGGAAATGGCCGTGGAGGAACCGGGCGCAGTCGCTTTCCTCGGTGGTGAAGCTCGGGATCCGGCAGAGCGCGCCCGCGACCTCGAGCAGTTCCTCCCGATCGATCTCGACCGCGGCGGAGGCATTCTTTGATATCCCGGCCAGAGCCAGGGCTCCGGCGCTCACGACTCCCTCGAGAAACGTTCTTCGTTCCATTCCCCCGGCCTCCCTGCGGCGGCTCTATGCTATACCCGGCGGCTCGACGCGAGGGAGCTTGATGGTGACCGCCGTGCCCCGTCCGGTCTCGCTCTTTACCAGGATTCGCCCCCCGTGTTTCTCCACGATCTGGTGGGAGACGAAGAGCCCCAGGCCCGCTTTCACCCGCGCGCCCGTGCGCCGGAACGTGGGGACGAAGAGGAGCTTCATCACCTCCGGGTCGATGCCGCGGCCGTCGTCGGATACCCGGACGCAAACGACGCTGGTCTCGGCCCAGGTCTCGACGGTGATCGTGCCCACGCCGTCGATCCCCTCGACCGCGTTCTTGAGGATCTGCATGAACACCTGGTTCAGCTCCGCCGGCTGGCAGGGGATCTTCGGAATCTCGCCGAACTTGCGCCGGATGGCGATCCCCTTCTGGAGCTCGGGGGCGAGGAGGGTGAGAGCGTCCTCGAGTCCTTCGTGAAGATCGAAGGCCCCGAATCGGGCCCGGTCGAGGCGGCTGAAGTTTCTCAGGCTCTTCAGGATCGCGCTGATGCGCTCCGTCGCCTGGAGGCTCGCGCGGTGGGTGTCGAGAAGAGCGTCGGTGAGCTTCCGCGGGGGAGGCTCGCTCGAATCCGCGATTCGCTCGAGAACGCTCTCGGAGAGGTCGGCGCCGGCGCGGATGACCCCGACGGGGCTCGCGAGCTCGTGCACCAGTCCGGAGACGAGGCTTCCGAGCGCGGCCATCTTCTCCGACTGCACCAGCTCGCTCTGCGCTTTCTCGAGGGCATCGAGGGCCTCGCTCAACGCGCGGTTCTTGACCTCCGCGGACTCCTTCTCTCTGCGGATCTCTCTCTTCTGGGCGAAGTCCCGCCGCGCATAGACCTCGAGGGTATACGACGTCATGAGGGCCACCAGCACCGCCGAGCCGAGAAAGAAGGTGTTGCTGACGAAAATGGGAACCGAGAGACTGCTGGACCCGCCGGCCGCCATTCCCTGGACGAAAACGGCGACGAGCTCGTGGCTTCCAAAGAGGACTAGAGAGGCTATGGTGGTTGCCACGAATTGGAGCCGGAACAGGGCGGCGGTGAACATGATCGCCACTACGAGGCCGCCGGCGTAGGCGAAGTAACCGGGCTCGCCTTCCTCCGAGAGCGCGACGATCCAGGTGATTCCGGAAGCGGCGACGACGAAGACCACGGTGAGGATCCCCTGCATCCGTTTCAGGAAGGAAGGGGAGTACGTCCAGAGGAATGTTCCCAGGAGGATGGGGACGGCGAACAGGAAGCGGATGCGGAGGGCGGCGCCCCGGGTTTCCGGAAGCGCCCAGTAGTCCACGATGGCGAAGGCGGCGTAGAGCAGGACCCCGAGGAGAAGCCCCGCGCGAACGGTGGGAAGGGACTTCGCCCCGTAATCTCTCTGAAACTCGCTCTCCAGGGGCTCCGCGAATCGAAGATTCATCGTTCGCAAACGAAAAAGCCCTTCCCGGTTTGCGCCGGGAAGGGCTTCGAAAGGGACAGCAGAACGCCTAGGGCGCGGTGTAGGTGAAGTTGGCTTCCGCGGTGGCCGTCTCGGCTACCGTGACGCTCATCTCCTTCGTACCGAGCTGCTCGTGCCAGACCTCGACGGTGTAAGTCCCCGGCGGAACTCCGTCGATGGTGAAGCTTCCGTCCGGGGCGGTGACGGCGAAGAACGGGTGCCCGACGACGCCGGCGTAGCTGTTCATCCACTTGTGGACGTCGCACTTGAAGGGAATCATCACCTCTTCGATGTCGAAAGTCCTCTGGGTCTTGAGGCCCTTGACCGGCTGGCCGATGTTGAACTCCTTGTTCTTCTTCGGCATGGCGTGGATGTTGTGGAGCGTCTCGTCGCTGTTCACGATCTCGAGCGGCTGACCCACCTGGATTCCAATCACGTGGGGGTGGTACACGCATCCCTGCTGGTCGAGCACGACGGGCTCCGCCGGAGGCGGAAAGTCGCCCTGTACGCCGCTCTTGAGGTAGACGAAGCCGTTGGCGAGAGCGCCGCCTTCGCCCGCCACCACGAACTCGGTCGTGACCGGCGCGGTATGCATCCGGGCGCAGTTCGGGTCGGCTGCCATCTGGATCGTCTCCTGGGAGGGTGCCGCGCCTTCCAGCGTGACCTTTCCGGCGACCTTTCCCGCTTTGGCGGGGTCGACCGCGGGAGCGCTCGGGGTGGCGGCCGGCTTTTCGGCGGACGCGGCTTGCTCGCCGCCGCCTCCTCCGCCGCAAGCGGCAACCAGAAGTGAGAGCGCGAGGGGTGCAACAAACATCAGCTTCTTCATTCTTCGATTCCTCCGATTGTTGGAAACGGTTATTGGCTGCCGTCCACCATTTCCCTGGGCTCGTCGGGCCTCCGCCAGTAGATGGTTTGCCTCGAAGCCTAGGACGGGGCTCAAAAGGCGTAGTTTACACGTTGGCGGAGGGCCTCCGCAACCTCGATGGGCGCCCCCCCTCGGATCCGGAGTCTCGATGGAGCTGCCGCAGCAGGCTCGATTCCCGCCGGTAGAACCCTTCCGTATGAAACGAATCGGCGAGACGCAGACGCTGGTAGTCGAGGTGGTGGCAGAGCTCGTGGAGAAAGGTGCGGAGAAAGGTCTTGAACTTGACCACCTGCGCCCGCTGCGCCGTGCGCATCCAGAGCGAGACCCGGAAGCGGCCTTTCTCGTCCGCCTGATAGAGACCGTGGAGCTCGCCCGTCTGCCAGGACGGCCGCCGCTCCGCGACCCCCACCCGGAGCGCGGGAACGCCGAAAGCCACGGTCAGTCCGTCCATGAGCGCCTGGGCCGCGAGCTCCGTCGCTCCGACGTTGCCGCTCGCGAGGGCGC
>DAISKN010000241.1:0-9190 GCA_036820975.1 Acidobacteriota bacterium
AGAGTAGCCGCCATGGCGGATGAGCCCAGGCTCGCTCTCTTCATCGATTTCGAGAACATCGCCCTCGGCGCCACCCAGGCGAAGCTCGAGGACTTCGAGATCCATCGGGTCCTGGAGCGGCTCGTGGAAAAAGGAAAGATCGTCGTCAAGAAGGCATACGCCGACTGGACGGCTTACAAGAAGTTCAAGCAGTCCCTGCACGAGGCGGGGATCGAGCTCATCGACATCCCCCAGCGCAGCTACAGCGGAAAGAACAGCGCCGACATCAAGATGGTCGTGGACGCGATGGACCTCTGCAACTCGAAGGAGCACATCAACCATTTCGTCCTCGCCTCGGGCGACAGCGACTTCGCGCCCCTGGTGTCGAAGCTGAAGGAGAACAACAAGACCGTCATCGGCGTGGGGGTCCGCTCCTCGACCTCCGAGCTTCTCTCGTCGAACTGCGACGAGTTCATCTTCTATGACGACCTCGTACGGCAGCCGACTTCCTCCAAGTCGGCCAGCAAGCTTTCGAACCTTCCAAAGAAGAAGCACAAGGCGTTCGAGATGGTGCTCGATGCCATGGAAGCTCTGAGGCGCGAGGACAAGGAAGTGCTGTGGAGCTCGATGATCAAGCAGACCATCAAGCGCAAGCAGCCCTCGTTCAACGAGGGGGCCTATGGCTACTCGAGCTTCAGCGAGCTCGTCGAGGATGGGTCCGCGATGGGTCTCTTCAAGATCGCGAAGGACGAGAAGAGCGGCTCCTACATCCTTACCGAGCTGGAGCGCGACGCGGGTGCCCGCCAGCGCTAGGTGCTAGACAGCTTTGGCTTTAGCCCTCGAACGGCGCTTGCGCGGGGGCGGTTCCTCACTCACCTGGAGCGACACGAGCCGGGTCACGAACTTCTTCTTTCCATGCTCGTCGAACTCGATGACGGTGTACTCGGAGTCGGTCGCGGAAACCACACCGAGACCATACTTGTCGTGGTGGACTCGCTGAGAAACCGATGTCTTCATTTGTATATTTTAGCCCCAATTGGCGGTTTTTCCTAACGAAGCGGGGGTCGGTGAAGGTTTCAGAAGCCCGGGATCAGAGGGGGCGAACGTTTCGCGCCCTCGGGCCGCGCGGCCCGGAGGTGACGTCGAAGGTAACCGGCTGCCCTTCGTGCAAGGTGCTCACGCCCGCGCCCAGCAGAGCCGCGCCATCCACGTAAACATCGGGACCATCGTCTCTCTGGATGAACCCGAACCCCTCGCTGTCATCGAACCACTTCACGGTGCCTTGTGCCATGTGGGAATCCTGCCCGCATTATGGTATTCACGCGCGAACCTCGTCAAGACGCCGATGAAGCCGAAATTCTCGAAGCGCATCCACTGGGACCTGGAGGAAAACGACCTGGCGCGGGCACTCGCGCGAAAAAGATCCGAGGGACTCCCGATCCTCGACCTCACCGAGTCGAATCCCACGAGAGCCGGACTCCCTTATCCCGACTCCGACATTCGACGCAGCTTCGACGACGACGCTCTACTTCAGTACGTTCCCGACCCTCGAGGAGCAAAGGCTGCGAGGGAGGCCGTCGCGCGCTACTACCACGAGCGCGCCCCCGAGGTTCTCCTCGACGATATCTTCCTCACGGCGAGCACCAGCGAAGCCTACGGGTACATCTTCAAGCTCCTGTGCGACGCGGGAGACGAGGTCCTTGTCCCCCGCCCGAGCTATCCCTTGTTCGATTTTCTCGCCGCTCTCGACGAGGTAAAGCCCGTTTCCTACCCCTTGCGCTTCGACGGGACCTGGCACATCGACTTCGGCGCTCTCGAGGCAATGGTCTCGGAGAGGACCCGCGCCGTCGTCGCCGTTCACCCCAACAACCCGACGGGATCCTACGTTTCACTCGAAGACCGCGAGCGGCTTCTGGATCTCGGGCTCCCGCTCCTCGTGGACGAGGTGTTCCTCGATTTTCCGCTATCGCCGACGGCAGCGGTCAAGAGCTTCGCTTATTCGACCCGCGGGCTCGTCTTCGTCCTCAGCGGTCTTTCGAAGCTCGCGGGCCTCCCGCAGATGAAGCTCGGATGGATCGTCCTGGCCGGCGAACGCGAGAGCCGGACGGAGGCCGCGCTCCGCCTGGAGCACATCGCGGATTCCTACCTGTCGGTGGGAGCCCCGGTCCAGGTCGCGGCTCCCGAGCTCCTCAGGCTCGCTCCTGGAATCCGGAGGAGCATCTCCGAACGCACGGTGCGGAACCTGGATGCGATGCGGAAGGCCGTCGCGTCAGCGCCCGCGGCGACCCTTTCAATCCCCGAAGGAGGCTGGTATGCGGCCTTTCGCCTTCCCGCCGTATGCTCCTCGGAGGAGTGGGCACTGTCGCTCCTGGAGCAGGAGTCGGTCTACATCCACCCGGGCAGTTTTTTCGACTTCGACGTCGAAGCCTATCTGGTGGCGAGTCTTCTGACGCTGCCGGACGTGCTCGACGAAGGCGTTCGCCGCATTCTGCGCCGGTCAGGCGTGAGTTAGACTCCCTCACGAATGGCCAAGCGTGAATCGCGCCCGGAGCGCTCGCGGATTCGAGGACTCTTCTTCGGCGCTGCCTTCGGGTTCCTCTTCGGGCTCGTCGCCAAGGAGCTCGATTTCGCGACCCTGGTTTCCTTCTGGGGAGATCGCGCTCTCATCGTCCTGTCTTCGGCAGCCATAGGGGCGCTCCTCGGCCTGGCGCGGCTCGAGGGGCTCATGGTCGTTGCCGCCGCGGCCGGCGCCTGGCTCTGGGTTCTCGTCGTTCTCACGCCGCTCACTCACTGGATGAGTGAAGGGTTGGCGCGGGAAGACCCCCGGGAGAAGGCCGATGCGGTGTTCGTTCTCGCGTCGGGACTGCAAGGCGACGGCGACCTCTCGACCGTCGCGATGAGCCGACTCCTGGGCGGCCTCGAGCTCCTGGGCGAGGGGTGGGCGCCGCGCCTGGTGCTCTCGGAGCTTCCCGCGCCCGGGCCCCGGTACCGCGACGCCGCCTGCGAGCTCATGGACTCGCTCGGCATGTCCCACGAGGTTCTCACGGTCGGACCGGTGCGCAACACTCATGACGAAGCCGTCGCCGTCGGCGAGCTCGCCCGCGAGCTCGGGTTCGAGCGTCTGCTGGTCGTGACCTCGCCGAGCCATTCCCGGCGCGCTTCCCTCGCGCTCGAAGCGCAGGGGGTGCGGGTGATCTCCGTGCCGTCGATCGAGACCCTGTTCGACTACGACAACCTGGGAACCGCTCGCGGGGACGAGCGGGTCCGCGCCTTCGGCGCCCTCATCCACGAGCACGTCGGCCTTTTTTACTACCGCTACCAGGGGTGGATTCGATGATTCTGTTCTTCGTCGCTCTGAGTCTCGTACAGACCCCGCCCGAAGTGGATCTTCTGATTCGCGGGGCGACGGTCGTCACCATGGACGCGGAGGGGCGGGTGCTCCCTGGAGGCTCGATCGCGATCCGCGGCGATCGGATCGAAGCGGTGCTCGATTCGACGGCCCCCCTTCCTCCGGCGCGAGAGACGATCGATGCCACGGGGCACATCGTCATCCCCGGTCTCATCAACGCCCACGGGCATGCGGCGATGACTCTTCTCCGCGGGATTGCGGACGACCTCAAGCTCCTCGAATGGCTCCAGGACTATATCTTCCCCGCGGAGTCGAAGAACGTTTCTCCGGAGTTCGTCTACTGGGGAACGCTCCTCGGCTGCATCGAGATGGCGCGGAGCGGAACCACGACCTACGTCGACATGTACATGTTCGAAGGGGAGGCGGCCCGGGCGACGGAGCGCGCGGGGATCCGCGGCGTCCTCGGCCAGAGCGTCATCGGATTCCCGGTGCCCGACTATCGGACCCCCGAAGACGCGCTGGCAGGAGCGAGAGCCTTCATCGAGCGCTACCGCGGTCACCCCCTGATCATTCCTTCCGTTGCCCCTCACGCGCTCTACACGACACCCCTCGTGATCGTCGAGCGGGCGCGGGATCTCGCGCGCGAGTACGGCGTTCCCCTCCAGATCCACGCCGTCGAGCCGCCGGAAGAGAACGATCAGATGATGCAGAAGCTGGGAAAGCGCACCATCGACGCCCTCGCGGATGCGGGCTTCCTCGGTCCGGGCACGATCCTCCACCACGCCATCTGGCTCTCTGAAGAGGACATTCGCACCATCGCCCGCCACGGAGCATCCACCTCCCACAATCCGGAGAGCAACATGAAGACCGCCTCCGGCGTCTCTCCCGTTCCCGATCTCCTCGCCGCCGGCGTCGCGGTCGGGCTCGGAACCGACGGTCCCGCGAGCAACAACAACCTCGACATGTTCGAGGAGATGGACACGGCGGCGAAGCTCCACAAGCTCGTGCGGCAGGACGCGACGGCGATGCCGGCGAAGACCGTCTTTCACATGGCGACCCTCGGAGGGGCGAAAGCGCTCGGAATCGACGACCGTGTCGGCTCGCTCGAGACGGGAAAGCTCGCCGACGTGGTCCTGATCGACGCCCGCGCACCCGAGCTCACGCCGCTCTATGACGTCTACTCCCACCTGGTCTACGCGGTGAAGGGCGGGAACGTGGCGACGGTGGTGGTGAACGGAAAGATCGTGGTGCGGAACCGCCGCATGGAGACCGTGGACGAAGCGGAGGTGCTCGCGAAGGCCCGCGAGCTCAAGGACCGCATTCTGGAGAGCCTGGGACGACGATGAAAAGCGCAGCCATCCTTTTTCTGTTTCTCGGCCAGAGCGTTCCCCTGGGGTTCTTCCCCGGAGAGGGTGCTTCGGAGCTCGAGGCCGAGCGCCTCCTCCTCACCCTTCCCACGCCCGAGGGGTTCGGAGCGCACCTGCTCTACCTGACCGAGGAGCCGCACCCCGCGGGGTCGGAGCGCAATATGGAGCTCGCGGACTACGTTCGCGATCGCTTCGTCGAGTACGGCCTCGAAGAAGTGCACTTCCACGACACTCCCGCGCTCTACAGCTACGGCCGCGAGGCGTCGGCCGACATCGTCTCGCCCGTCGAGCTCTCGTTGAAGCTGAAGGAAGACCCGCACCCCGAGGACAAGGATAGCTACCTCTACTCGGACCCCGCGGTCGTCCCTTACCACGAGTACGCCGCCTCGGGCGACGTGGAAGCGCAGGCGGTTTACGCCAATGGCGGAAGCCCCGAGGACTTCGCGAAGCTCCGCGAGATGGGAGTCGACCTCCGCGGGAAGATCGTGATCATGCGCTACTCGAACCCTTACAGCTATCGCGGCTACAAGGTGTATCTCGCCGAGACCAGCCGCGCCGCGGCGGCGATCATCTATTCCGATCCCGCAGACGACGGATACGCGCGGGGAGAGACCTATCCCCGCGGTCCCTGGGGACCGCCGAGTCACATCCAGTGGGGCTCGATCGTCTATGACTGGCTCGGCTACGGGACCGTCCCGTTCACGTTTCACTGGAAGCAGAATCCCGACGGTTCCTGGGTGGAGGGCCCGGAGAGGGACCGGCAGCTCCCGCGAATCCCTTCGATTCCGATGTCGCACGAGGACGCCTCGCAAATCCTTTCCCGCCTCGCCGGACCGGCGGCGCCCCGCGAATGGCAGGGCGCCCTCCCCTTCACCTACCACGTCGGTCCCGGACCGGCGACGGTGAGGCTCCGGGTGAAGAACGAGGACCGCATCGGAACGATGCGGAACGTCATTGGCAAGATCACCGGCTCGGAAGAGCCCGAGAAGTGGATCGTCGTCGGCAATCACCGCGACGCCTGGAGCCACGGCGCCGTCGATCCCTCGAGCGGTACCGCGGCGCTTCTCGAGACGGCACGGGCCCTCGGAACCGCGGCCAAGCAGGGTTTCCGTCCCCGGCGGACGATCGTCTTCGCGAACTGGGACGCCGAGGAAGACCTCCTCGGCGGCTCGACGAGCTGGGCCGTCGACTTCCGCGACAAGCTCCGGCGCGATGGGGTGCTCTATGTGAATCTCGACAGCGCCGCGTCGGGTCCGAATTTCTCCGGAGGCGCGACGCCCGCGCTCGCGGACTACTTGAGGGACGTGAGCCGCCACGTTCCCCACCCATCGGCTCCCACGTTCTACGACGCCTGGCGGTCGCGCAGTCCGTCGAGCGAGCCCGAGGTGGACCGCATCGTGGGGGCGACCGACTACACCGCCTTCCAGGAGAACATCGGGATGAGCGTCATCGATCTCTCCTCGAACGGCCCGTACGGCGTGTACCACTCGCAGTACGACAACTATTTCTGGATGAGCCGCATCGCGGACCCCGGCTTCCTCCAGAACGCCGCCCTTTCCCGCTTCCTCGCGGTTCTCCTCTATCGGAGCGCGAACGTCGAGATTCTTCCGATGCGCTACTCCGCTTACGCCCGCGCCGTCCTCGCGCATCTCGACGAGGTGGAGAAGAAAGCGGCGCCGGCGAGGGAGATTCGCCTTTCCTCGGCGCGCGATGCGGCACGTCGCTGGGAAGAGAAGGCGCTGGCGGTGGAGGCCCGGATGTGGGAACGCGAGCTCTCCCGCGAGAACCGGGCGCGCTTCAATTCATTGCTGATGGAGGTCGAACGCGCCCTCACCGAGGAACGGGGTCTCAAGAGCCGTCCGTTCTTCAAGCACCTGATCTACGCGCCTCAGCCCACGTACCGCGACGAGGTGCTGCCGCGCATCTGGGAAGCAATCGACGCCGGCGCCTGGGAGGAGATCGAGGGCTACGAGAGAGAGCTCGTTGCCGCCTTGGAGAAAGCGGCATCCCTCCTGGATGAGGCCGCAGCCGTCCTGGATACGCTATGATTGAATCGAGATGACCCCGCGCGCTGGTCTTCACGCGTACACCTACGCCGACTACCTCGCCCACGAAGAGGCGAGCAACGTGAAACACGAGTATCTGGACGGAGAGATCTACGCGATGGCCGGTGGCTCGCCGGAGCATGCGTCGCTCGCGATGGTCGTCGGTTCGTCACTCGTGAGGCAGCTCGAAGGAAGAGGCTGCCGTGTCTTCAGCTCTGACCTTCGAATCCGCGTCGTCGAGACGGGCCTCACCACGTATCCCGACGTTTCCGTGGTCTGCGGTCCCCTCGAGCGGGATCCCGAGAGTCAGGAGACCGTCTTGAACCCGACGGTGCTCGTCGAGGTCCTGAGCGATGGGACCGAGCGCTACGATCGAGGCGAGAAGTTCGAGCACTACAAGCGGATCGCCACTTTCCAGGAATACGTGCTGGTGTCGCAGAAGGAGCCGCGGATCGAAGTCTGGCGCCGACAGGGCGACTCCTGGACGTATCAGGAAGGGCGGGCCGGGGAGCGAGTGACCCTCCAGTCCATCGATTGCCATATCGATGCGAACGAGATTTATCGAGACGTTTTCGAGCCCTGAAGCGCGAGAACGACATCCAGTAGAGCGCCGTTGGTGCTGATGGCGCTTCCGCCCTCTATCGTCCGGCGACCGCTCCAGTCGGTGAAGCTCCCGCCCGCCTCCTCGACGATGGGAAGGAGCGCGGCGTTGTCCCAGAGGTTCATCACCGGGTCGAGCATGACCTCGGCGCGGCCGGTGGCGACGAGAACGTGCCCGTAGCAGTCGCTGTAACCGCGAATCGTCCCCGCTTTCCTCTTCAGTCTCTCCCAGAACGCCGGGTGCATCTCGGAGAGACTCGCGGGCTCGGTGAGGCTCACCAGCGCGTCCTCGAGCGAGGAGACCGAGCTCACCCGCGCCGGCCGCCCGTTCCAGCGGCAGCCTTCTCCCCGCCCGGCGGCGACCATCTCGTCGAGCGCCGGGAGGTAGCAGACGCCGACGACGGGCTCGCCCTCGATTTCGAGGGCGACGAGCACTCCGAAGAGCGGTACTCCGCGAACGAAGGAGCGGGTGCCGTCGATGGGATCGAGGATCCAGCGATGGCGAGAGTCGCCGGAAACGCCCATCTCTTCCCCAACCACGGCGTGATCGGGAAAGCGCTCTCGAATCAGCCGGCGTAGGAGCTCCTCGCCGCCGCGGTCGGCGATGGTGATCGGGGAAAGGTCGGCCTTCCGGTCCGCTTCGACTCCGGTCTGAAAATGGGAGAGCGCCTGACGGCCGGCGCGAAAGGCGATGTCGGTCGCGAAGTCGAGGTACTCGCGGGTACTCGTCATGGGGAATCAGTCATCAGTCATCAGTCATCAGTCCGTAGGGCTGGAGCTCGAGGCCAGCGGTTCCACTGACCAGCAGGCTATCGTACAAAGGCCAGCGTCACCTCTGCAAAGCGCTTTCCGAAGCGGCGGGCTTCGTCGAGCTCGGCTTCGCTCACACCGGGATCGATTCCCGCGGTCGTCGCCTGGGCGCCGAGAGTCCCGAAGCCGTCGGCCTCCTCTCCGCCCACGACCACGAACCGCATGTTGAGGAAGGCGGCGAGGATCGAAAGCCGCGCGAGCTCCTTTCCCGAGGAGACCGCTCCCCCGGTGACGAAGGCGCCGGCGGCGCGAGTCCTCGGGGTCGTTCCCGGACCGAGCTCTTTGGCCTCGACGAGTACCTGGCCGACGCGCTCGAGAAACGCCTTGCTCTCGGCCGAGAGGCTCGCCCAATGGACGGGAGAGCCCAGAAGAATCCCCGAAGCGGAAAGTATCTCTTCGTCGCGGACCTCCTCGCGTCGTCGAAGGACCGCGACCGCTCCTTCGACCTGGCCCACTCCCTCCGCGATGCCGCGCGCGAGCTTCTCCGTGTGACCGGTGCGCGAATCATAGACGACGAGTATCGAGGGGCCGTCGGTTCGCGCGAGTAGCGGAGGCGCGGCGACGAACGCGAATGCGAGAATCCATGGCTTGGTCAATTTCTTCCTCCGGAGCCTCCCGTCAAATCACAGAATCCGACCGCTGACAACCGCGAGGGGGGGAGGAGGGCGTAGGCGGTGGACCGCCGCAGGTTGCTTTCTCGTTTCCGAGGGGCTAGGATTGCCCCCCTCTAACGGCGATTGGTACCCCGTGAGTCTCCTGAACGGAACGATCGATTTCACCGACAGGAAAATTCTGTCGGCGCTCCTCTCGAAGGGGCGGAGCACGTTCGCCGAGCTCGCGGCGCAAGTGGGCCTCACCGCTCCCACGGTGCACGATCGGGTGAAAAAGCTCGAGCGCAGCGGAATCATCGAGGGCTACACCGCGATCATCAACCCGGCCTCTCTGGGCTACGAGATCACCGCATTGGTGCATATCGTCACCGATGCCCGGGTCGCCTCGGCGGAGTACGAGAAACACCTCTCCGAGATCTCGGAGATCCA
>DAISKN010000242.1:0-9181 GCA_036820975.1 Acidobacteriota bacterium
CGAATGCCTGCTCCGTCGCCTTCGGGTTCTTGAGGTAGCCTTTCATCACCACGTACCCGCGAAAGAAGACTTCTCCCATCGTCCGCCCGTCCGCGGGCACGGGCTCGAGGGTCTCGGGGCTCGCGACGCATAGATCTTCGAGCACCGGATAGCGCACTCCCTGGCGCGCTTTTCTCGCGGCGCGCTCCGCCGGCGGCAGCTCATCCCACTCCCGGTGCCAGGAGCTCACGACCGCCGGACCGTAGGTTTCCGTAAGACCGTAGAGATGGGTGACACGAAAACCCGCTTCCTCCATCGCGCGAATGACCGGCGCGGGCGGAGGAGCCGCGGCGGTCGCGACCTCGACGATCTCGTCCGTCGGCCTCCCTTTCTGCGCCACCGCATCGGCGATCATGCGCATCACGATCGGGGCGCCGCACAAGTGAGTGACGCCGTGCCGGCGGATGGCTTCGTGAATCGTCTCCGGTGAGACCTTCCTCGCGCACACGTGGGTTCCCGCGTTGATGCTGAGAGACCACGGAAAGCACCAGCCGTTGCAGTGGAACATGGGAAGGGTCCAGAGGTAGACGGGGTGGGCCGGCATGTTCCAGGCGAGGAGGTTCCCCGCGGCGAGCAGATAGGCGCCGCGATGGTGGTAGACGACGCCTTTGGGATTCCCCGTGGTTCCCGACGTGTAGTTGAGGGCGATCGCGTCCCATTCGTCCTCGGGAAGCCTCCAGGCATACTCCGGGTCCCCCTCCTCGAGGAAAGCCTCGTAATCGATATCTCCCAGGATCTCTCCCTCCGCGGCGAGAGGGTCGTCGATGTCCACGACGAAAGGCTTCTTCGAAAGCCCGCCGAGAGCCTTCCGGATGACCGGACTGAGCTCGCGATCGGTGAGGAGGACCTTGGCCTCTCCGTGCTCGAGGATGAACCCGATGGTCTCGGCGTCGAGCCGGATGTTGAGAGCGTTCAAGACCGCCCCCGTCATCGGAACCCCGTAGTGCGCTTCGAGCATCTCCGGGATGTTCGGGGCCATGATGCTCACCGTGTCGCCGCGGCCGACTCCGCGGCGCGCGAGAGCGCTCGCGAGCCGGCGAGAGCGAAGGTAGAGCTCACGGTAGGTGTAGGAGCGCTCCCCATGGATGACGGCGGGGTGTTCGGGGTAGACGGCCGCCGCCCGCGAGAGAAAGGGAAGGGGCGATAGCGGCTGGAAGTTCGCGGCGTTCTTCTCGAGATCGATGTCGTAAATGGAAGCCATGTTCTTCTCGAGGGATGCTATCACCGCAGGCGTTGCTCGTGGTTACGTACGACAAATCGTATTCCCCTCCGAAAACTTGAATTCGCAGGCCGCATGTGAATTTCCTCATAAGATTTAAGTGGCACCATAATAACCAGTTACAACTCGGACCTTCCTTGTCCGATATGGCACGAAGGATGCACCGAAATGCTCCAGGAGGTCTCATGTTCAAACAGCTCCCGACCACCTTCCTTCTGATTCTTACTCTCGCCCTTGGACTCGGCGCGGCGTTCGCGCAGACCCAGAGGGGGAGCATCGACGGCAGGGTCGTCGACAACACCGGGGCCGTGCTGCCCGGCGTCAGTGTGACGGTCGCCGGCCCTCTTCTCATTACTTCGCAGCTTCAGACCTCGGATGCCGGCGGGAACTACATCTTCGTGAACCTGCCGCCGGGGACCTACGAGCTCACATACGCCATCCCGGGATTCCAGACGCTCGTCCGACAGGGAGTCATCGTCTCCGTCGGAAGAACCACGACCATCGACGTGAGCCTCGACGTCGCCGGGGTTCAAGAGACGGTGACCGTCGTCGGAGAAACGCCGCCGGTGGACGTCCGAAGCACGAACGTGTCGACGAATCTGGATCAAGCGCTCTTGCAGGACATCCCGACGGCTCGAGACGTCTGGGCGATCTTGCAGACCCAGGCGCCTCAGCTGGTCTTGAACCGCGAGGACGTCGGCGGATCCGAGGGCGGGCTCCAGGCGGTCTTCTCATCCAAAGGGACCACCTGGCACCAGAACACCTACAGCATGAACGGCGTCGTCACCACCGACCCCTCGGCCACCGGCGCCACGATGTACTACTTCGACTACGACAGCTTCGAAGAGGTGCAGGTCTCGACGGGCTCGCACGCCGCGGAGATCGGGACCCCGGGTGTCTATCTCAACGTGGTCATCAAGACCGGAGGCGATACCTACCAGGGCGGCGGGTCGTACTATTACGAGAACGAGAGCTTCTCGAGCGACAACATCGATCAGGAGCTCACGGACCAGGGCGTGACGCGCGGAAGCTCCATCAACCTCTTCAGCGACTTCAACGCCCAGCTCGGCGGGCCCATCGTGAAAGACAAGCTTCGCTTCTACACCAGCTGGCGCGACTGGCGCATCCACCGGAACGTGGTGAACTTCCCGATCGGAGAGGACACCGACATCTTCAGCGGTCTCGGAAGCGTCACCTACCAGATCAACGAGCGCAATCAAGTCACCGGGCTCTTCACCCGGCAGACGTACCTCAAGCCTCGGCGGGGAACGGAGAACGGTTTCTTCGTTCCGTCGACCACCTGGATCGAGGACGACGTATTCGACATCGCCCAGGGCACCTGGCACTCGACGATCAGCGATGACACGCTGCTCGATGCCCGCGTGAGCTACTCCTCGATCGTTTTTCCGCTCCTTCCTCAAGAGGACGCCACGGAAGCGGGAAACTACGATTTGTCGACGGGAGAGTACGCGCGCGCTCAAGCGTTCGGATACTACGACCAGGACCGGGACCGGCTCTCGATCAACGGGGTGGCCACCCGATTCGTCAGCGATTGGAACGGAAACCACCAGTTCAAGTTCGGCCTCGAGTACCAGAACGCGGGAGAAGAGTCGACCGAGTTCTACGTGGACGACGTCACCACCTACACCGTCGACGGCGTCCCCTCCTTCGTGGATTTGAGAAAGAGCCAACTCGCTTTCCAGAACCGGTTCAACGAGTGGAACCTGTTCGGCCAGGACAGCTGGACGTTGAACAACCGGACCACCGTGAACCTCGGCCTTCGTTTCTCGGCGACACGGGGGTTCACACCGGCGCAAGGCGGATTCGCCGGACCCTGGTTTCCCGCGCAGGAGTTCGACGAGCAGGACGTCATCAGCTGGAACAGCTTCGCTCCTCGCGCCGGAGTCGTCTTCGACCTCACCGGGGAAGGCAAGCACGCTCTGAAGGTCGCATACGGTCGCTACAATCACGTGATCAGCACCGGATTCATCGGCATCGTGAACCAGAACGGCAGCGCCGCTCGCTTTCACGTGTGGAACGATACGAACGGCGATACGCTCTTCCAGAATAATGAAATCGGCGAGCTCCTGTCCCAGACGGGTGGGAACAGCAACCAGGTCGATCCCGACCTGAAGCAGCCGAGGACGGACGAGATCATCGTGGGATTGGACAACGAGCTTCCCATGCAGACCCGGCTCTCGGTCAACTTCGCCTACCGGAAGAAGACGGACCTGGTGGCGCTGGTCAATACCGGCGCCCCGGCTGACACCGCCTGGGTGTCGGTTCCCGCTCTGGATCCGGGACGGGACGGGGTCGCGGGAACCGGGGACGACCAGACGATCAGCGTCTTCAATCGGAGGGCGGAATTCTCGGATCAGCTGACCGAAACCAATCCCGAGGGATTCGACGGCGACTTCACCGGGCTCGAGATCGTTCTCCAGAAGAGATTCCTCGAGAATTGGCAGTTCCTCGGCTCCTACGCGGTCAGCAAATCGACGCTCGAGAGGACCGCCATCGTCAACGGCGAGTACGGTGGTGAAGAGGAAGGGGCGGGAGGCATCGGGTTCTCACCCGGCGGCACCGCCGCCTATCTCAGCCCGAACGGCGGCATCAACAACAGCGGGGAATCGGATTTCTTCGACCGGACCCAGCAGGTCAAGTTCGTGGGAAGCTATGAGATTCCGCGTTTCGACGTGCTGCTGGCCGGGACCTACAAGTATCAAACGGGAACTCCCTACGGCCGCATTCTGACGCTTACCGAGGACGCGAACGGAAACGCGTTCAACCAGGGCCAGGTCATCGTCTTCGCCGAGCCGAGGGAGACCTACCGCTTCCCCTCCATCAACAACGTCGACTTCCGGGCGAGCAAGTTCTTCATCTTCGGACGCAACCGCGTGGAGTTCATCTTCGACGTGTTCAACCTCTTGAACACCAACGTGGTGACGAACTTCAACGTGAACACGGCCGCCTTCCAGGATCCGCTGAACGTCTACGGGCCTCGGGTGATGCGTCTGGGCGCGCGCTGGACGTTCTAGCTCGCTTGGGGGCTCGCCTCGCCGAAGCCCGAAGGGCGGAGGCGGGCCCTCAATTCCCTGCGACGCGGTAATCCCAATGCCGCGCGGCCTGCTCCAGGATTCGCGGTAGATCCTCGGCCAGGAGATACCGCTCGGCGATGAGCTGAATGCCCGCCTCGGCGACCAGGCCGAGGTAGTGCTCCCGACTCGGGTAACGCTCGGCGATCGAGGGACGTGGGTCTCCCGTCGCCTTCCTTTCCGCTTCATCGCGTGAGAACGGGATATAGGAGCCCTGCATGCTCGAGAGCACGTCCTCGGGACCGGACTCGGAATTGAAGAGGTTCCACCCGGTGTAGGTGGCGAGGGGAGCCGCGAGCTCCGGGAGGCGGATTCCCGTTCCTTCGTTTCCGTCCGAGTCGACCGCGGGGACGAGGAGGGGATAGGAGCCGTCGATCTTCGGAGGCTCCCGGGTGACGATGCCCTCGCTCCGGAACTTGTCGCCGTAGTCCGCTCGATAGGCCTTGTGGACGCGGGAGCTCGTCGCGACTCCCGGGAGCGACGGAAAGCCCAGATCCTCCGGCGCCACCAGGCTCTTCTCCTCCACCCGCGCGTACCGGCTCTCGGGGGGCGCCTGCTCCTCGCGGATCCAGGAATCCATGGAAGCGAGGAGAGCCCGCATCGACCAGCGGAAGTCCATGGGGTTGCTTCTCTGCTGGCCCAGGGTTCTCTCGGGAGGGAAGCGGGCGGGTCCGTGCTGAGAGCCGGCGAAGTGGTAGACGCGGACGTTCCCGGGAATCTTCGCGTCCTCCAGGCCGTCGATACTGGTATGGATGAGCGACGCCGCGCGGCCCCAATACTCGTACGAGGAGTTGGTGTAGAAGACCTTCGGCTGGTGCTCGGGCTTCTGCCGGACGAGAATCCCGTCCCGGACTCCGGTCTTCCCGTCGACCTGCTCGAGGTCGGTGAAGGGAAAGATGTCCGTGGGATAGAAGAAGTTGATGTAGGGATGCCCGTCGCGCGAGGCCTGCGCGAACCGGTGGTTGAAGCTCCCGCGCCCGCCGCCGGCGACGTGAGCGATGACCCCGTCGAAGACCCGGCGCCGCGCTTCGTCCTCGTTGAACCCGTAGTAGAGAAATGTGCGCAGGAATCTCCCGCTCTGGGAGATTCCGAAGGCGATGGCGCGGTCGAACGCGCCTGCCGGGACATCGAGCTCCGGCGCTCCCTCGTACTTGAGGCGCGACACCGCGTCGCGGATTCCGGAAGGGCCGAGCCCGACGAGGGGCGGATTCTCCGAGACGTAGACGACCTCGTAGATTTTGCGGGGCTCGAAGCCCCCTTCGAGGTAGACCCGGCCGGCGTCGGGAACCACCTTCCCGTTCTCGACCCGCGCGAACCTCCATTCCGAGCGGGGAACGATGCGGCGCTCTCCTTCGACCGAATCGCGGACGGTCAGGACGTTCTCCGGAGCGCTTTCGTCGGCGACGGGGTAGGGGAGATGGTCTCGATCGGCGAGCGAGTGGTCCGTTTCCGGTTGGTTGGGTACGAAATCGCTCCGGACGAGACCCCGGAGGGGCTTCCCGCCGTCGGTCGCGACCGGCGGATACATGCGCATGATCCCTGGACGCTTCGGCGTGTCCCACTGCCATCCGACCCAGAGCAGGCTGAATCCCCGTTCCAGAAGGAAACCGTCGCCGAAGTCCTCCCCGGTCGAAGGATCGACGTTTCCCGCGGCGAGGTTGAAGAAGGAAAGCAGTCCCTTGCCGCCGCGGTTTCCAACTTCGAGGAGAAGCGTCCCGTTGCCTTTCTCGAGCCTCTTGGGCTTCAGGAGATAGAAGTCGGCGGAGTGGCTGACGCGGCCACGGTCGTCGGCGGGAGCCTTGTCGATGTCGGCCACGATCCGGTTCGGCTCGAGGCTCCGATCGAGCGCGAAATGAATTCGCCCCGCGAGGATCTCGTAGCCGCCCGCGAGGCTGAAGCTCTTCCCGACGAGAACGTCCCGCCGTTCCTCGACGTCGATGCGGACGACTTCGGCTCCGGCGTCGGCCCCCCCGATGAGGCCGACGAGGATGATTGCGATTGCGGTCCGTCTCATGAGGAGACCTGCCTTTCTCCGAGAATCCATTTCGCTTTGCGCTCCCAGCGAAGCCCGAATTTCGTGGTGGCGGCATTGAAGATCGTCGCCGCCGCCTCCTCGCTCGAGTCGGTGACGAAGAGACGGTCGAGGTCCTCGGGGGCGATGGTGCCCGCCGGAAGCATGGTATTCCGCAGAAAGCCCAGGAGCGGCGCCCAGTACTCGCTGCCCATGAGCACCACCGGAAAATCCTTCATCTTGCCCGTCTGGATCAGAGTCGCGGCCTCGAAGATCTCGTCCATGGTTCCGAAACCCCCGGGAAGAGCGACGAACGCATAGGAATATTTCGCGAGCATGACCTTGCGCACGAAGAAATATCGGAACTCCACCATGAGGTCCAGATAGGGATTCGACCTCTGCTCGTGCGGCAGCAGGATGTTGCAGCCGATCGAGCGGCCGCCAGCCTCTTTCGCCCCGCGGTTCGCCGCCTCCATGATCCCCGGCCCGCCGCCGTTCATGACGGTGAAGCCGTAGCGCGCGAGCCTCTGTCCCACCTCGCGCGCCAGAGCGTAATAGGGGTGGTCCTCTTTGAAGCGGGCCGACCCGAAAACGGTGACGCAGGGCCCGACGAAATGGAGCCTGCGGAATCCACGCAGGAACTCGAAGGCGATGCGATTGAGCCGCGCCAGCTCCGCCAGGCGACTTTGGGGGCCGGCGAGAAACCGTCCCTCGTCGGATGCGGCGGCCGGAGCAGGGTTCTCCGCTTCCATGGTGCGAACATACCATGAGAAGGACCCGAGACTCCCCGGTTGCCGCGGCGATCGCGGGTCACTATCATGGGCGCCGAACCCACCCACCTGGAGGAGCCGGTGTCGACGAACGTCGTTCTCTACGAGTCGAAGGACAACATCGCCATCATTACCTTGAACCGGCCCGAGGTGCTCAACGCCATGGACGAGGACATGTGGGGAGCGCTCGAGGCCACCTGGCGGCGTTTCAACAACAGCGAGGACCGCGTGGCGATTCTCACCGGCGCCGGCGATCGCGCGTTCTGCGTCGGAGCCGATCTCAAGAGCCCGTCTCTCGAGGTCTGGCGGGCGATCCCCGGCCACATCGTCGAGGTGGAAAAGCCGGTGATCGCCGCTGTCTTCGGGCACTGCCTGGGCGGGGGAATCGGGCTCGTGCAGTTCTCGGACATCTGCGTCGCCAGCGACGACACGGAGTTCGCGTTTCCCGAGGCGAAGGTGGGAATCGCCATCGGAAGCGCGAGCTCGCTCGTAGCCCGGATCCCCCACAAGATCGCGATGGAGCTCATGCTGACGGGGGATCCGATCTCGGCCCAGAGGGCCTACGAGGTCGGCCTGGTGAACAAGGTGGTTCCTCGGGAGAAGCTGATGGAGACCGCGGTGGACTACGGGCGTCGCATCTCGGAGAACGCCCCCCTCGTCCTCGGAATGCTCAAGCGCTGGGCCCGGGAGATGATCCCCAAAGGGCCGCTCGAGAACGCCGCCCGCTTCCGGCGGGAGCCGGAGACCATCTTCGCGAGCCGCGACGCCCGCGAGGGGATAGCCGCCTTTCGGGAGAAGCGGAAGCCGAAGTTCCTGGGGACCTGAAATCGGGAACGAACGCAAAGGCGCGAAAACGCAAAGGCGAAAATACGAGGGGGGATGGGGAGATAGGGGGATTGGGAGACAAATCAGGATCTCTTGACCGCTTTATCTCCCTATCTCACCTATCCCCTTATCCCCCTTGTTTTGGTTTTCTTTCTCTGCGCCCTTGCGCCGTTGCGCCGTTGCGTTCGATTGGAAGGGTCAGCGCTTCGGGTAGCCGAGGCGCTTGAGGTCGTCCGCGATCTCTTCCAGAACGGCCGGGTCGTCGATTGTCGGAGGGACTTTGTACGGCTCTCCGTCGGCGATCTTGCGCATCGTGCCCCGGAGGACCTTCCCGGAGCGCGTCTTCGGAAGCCGCTTCACCAGCGCCGCCTGCTTGAAGACGGCGACGGGGCCGATGTTGTCGCGCACGAGAGACACCAGTTCGGGAACGACCTGCGCCTCGGGGCGCTCGGCGCCGGACTTGAGGACCACCAGCCCGAGCGGCACCTGGC
Source organism: Acidobacteriota bacterium (assembly GCA_036820975.1). Lineage (GTDB taxonomy): Bacteria > Acidobacteriota > Vicinamibacteria > Marinacidobacterales > SMYC01 > DAISKN01. The sequence continues at coordinate 8,448 of DAISKN010000242.1, forward strand.
CCTTCAGCGAGTCGGCGACTCCGATCACGGCGCATTCGGCGACGTCGGGATGCGAGGAGAGGACCTCTTCCATCGCGCCCGTCGAAAGCCGGTGCCCGGCGACGTTGATCACGTCGTCGGTGCGGCTCATGACCCAGAGGTAGCCGTCCTCGTCGCGATAACCAGCGTCCGCCGTCTGATAGTAGCCGGGAAAGCGGTCGAGGTATTTCGCGCGGAATGCCTCGTCGTTTCCCCAGAGCGTCGGAGCGCATCCCGGCGGAAGCGGGAGCTTGATCGCGAGGTTTCCCATCTCGCCGTCTTTCGCCTCGGTGCCGTCGTCCGAGAGGACGCGCACGTCGTAGCCGGGAACCGCCTTCGCCGGGGATCCCGGCTTCACCGGAAAGGCCTCGAGCCCGAGGCAATTCGAGAGGACGGGCCAGCCGGTCTCCGTCTGCCAGTAGTGATCGATGACCGGGATTCCCAGCTTCTCTTCGGCCCACCGAAGGGTGTCGGGGTCGCAGCGCTCTCCCGCGAGAAACAGCGATCGGAAGCGCGGCATCGGGTAGCGCTTCCGGTGGGCGCCTTCCGGGTCTTCCTTCTTGATCGCGCGGAACGCCGTAGGCGCGGTAAAGAAGACGGAGACCCCGTGTTGATCGATGACCCGCCAGAACGCGCCGGGGTCCGGAGTGCCCACGGGCTTTCCTTCGTAGAGCACGGTAGTACAGCCGTGAAGCAGCGGGCCGTACACGATGTAG
>DAISKN010000243.1:0-9180 GCA_036820975.1 Acidobacteriota bacterium
CCACGAAGGTTCCCGCTCACCAGCAAGGGAACGAGGAACGGAGCCGCACGTTTCAGCATCGTCAGAATATAGGACATCGACATCGCGGCCACCACCCCGCCGCGCGGGTTTTGCCCAACCCGAAGCGCTCTGTCCGGATCTCCGCGCCGCTTGCGTTCCTACGTTCAGACCCGCTTGGGCCCTGGAGGGGGTTCATGTGTTATAGATGTCGAGGTGTCCGAGCGGGGGAACGTGACGGATCTGATCCGTCGAGCGCAGCGGGGCGATTCCGCGGCCGCCGATGAGCTGATGGCCGCGACCTACCGCGACCTGCGCAAGCTCGCCCGCGCGCGCCTGCGCGCCGGGGGACGGAGCGTACTGCTCGACACGACGTCCCTGGTGAACGAGTGGTACGTTCGGTTCGCCGAAGCGGAGGGGGCCGAGCTCCGCGATCGCGCCCACTACATGAGGTACGCGGCGCGGGTGATGCGGTCGGTGATCGTGGATTTCGCAAGGCGGCGTGGAGCCCAACGCCGGGGCGGGGGCGCCCCGCACACGAGCCTCACGTTCCAGATCGCGGACGGGGCAAGCGCGGGAGCGCGGGAAATCGTGCGCGTCCATGACGCCCTGGAGGAGCTCGCGAAGCTCGATGCCCGCATGGCTCAGGTCGTCGAGATGCGCTACTTCGGAGGCATGAACGAGCCGGAGATCGCCGAAGCGCTCGAAGTCGCCGAACGCACCGTCCGGCGAGACTGGGTCAAGGCGCGCCTCTGGCTCGCGGAGGCGCTGCAGTAGGACGCCACGATGTCGGGCTTCGACATGGATCCCGGAACCTGGCAGACGCTGAATCGGCTGCTGGACGAAGCTCTGGAGGTTCCCGCGGGGGATCGCGAGAGGTGGATTGCCGGACTGTCCCCCGAGCTCGAGGCTTTGAAGCCGCGGCTGAGAGCCCTCCTGGCGCATGCCTCGACCGAGGGAGCCTTGGGAACTCTTCCCAAGATCGACCCCGGAATGGACCCCGAGTCGGAGGTCAAGATCGACGCGTCCCCGGATCGCATCGGCGAAACGGTCGGCCAGTACGTTCTAACGCGTCTTCTCGCCGAGGGGGGCATGGGAGCGGTCTGGCTCGCCGAGCGCGCGGACGGGATTCTTCAGCGTCCCGTCGCCCTCAAGCTCCCGCGCGGCGTCTGGTCGCGCCCGGAGCTCCGCGAGCGCATGGCGCGCGAGCGCGAGATCCTCGCGTCCCTCAACCATCCCCACATCGCCCGCCTCTACGACGCCGGGCTCGCCTCCGACGGGCAGCCGTACCTGGCGCTCGAATATGTCGAGGGCCGGCCGATCGACGCGCACGCGCGTGCCGCCGGGCTCGATACCCGGGGACGACTCCGGCTCTTCTCTCAGGTCGCGCAGGCCGTCGCCCACGCGCACGCCCGTCTGGTGGTCCATCGCGACCTCAAGCCATCCAACATCCTCGTCACCGACGAGGGCGAGGTTCGGCTCCTCGACTTCGGCATCGCGAAGCTGCTCGAAGAGGGGGAAGCGTGCGAGACCGAGCTCACGCGTCTTTCGGGCCGGGCCCTGACCCTCGCCTACGCCTCTCCCGAACAGGTGTCGGGAGAGCCCATCAGCGTCGCCTCGGACGTCTACTCGCTCGGAGTCGTTCTCTACGAGCTCCTAACGGGATCGCCGCCTTACAAGCCGGCGCGCGACTCCCGAGGAGCGGCGGAAGACGCGATCCTGAACGCCGAGCCGGCGAAGCCGAGCGAAGTCGCCGCCGACGGCTCCGCGCGGAAGGCGCTCCGCGGTGACCTCGATTCCGTCGTTCTCAAGGCCCTGAAGAAGAAGCCGGAAGAGCGCTACCCCACCGTCAATGCCTTCGCCGACGACGTCGAGCGCTGGCTCCGGGGACGGCCGGTCGTTGCTCAGCCAGAGAGCTTCCGTTACCGGCTTCGGAAATTCGTCGGAAGGAACAAGCTCGCGGTGAGCGCCGCGGCGTCGATTTTCCTCGCGGTCCTCGTGGGGGCCGCCCTCGCCTTCTGGCAGGCCCGCGTTGCCCTGGCGGAGAAAGAGCGGGCGGAAGAGGTCAAGGAGTTCATCAGCGCGATCTTCCGGGAAGCGGACCCCTACGTCGCGAGCACGGGCGCGGTCCCCACCGTTCTCGACCTGCTGAAACAGGCCAGAGAGAAGATCAACGCCAGTATGGGCGCGCGTCCCGAGCTCCGGGTGGAGCTCCTGATTCTCGTGGGCGAGAGTCTTTTGAGCCTGCAGGAGAACGATTCCGCGGAGGAGGTGGTGCGCCAGGCGGTCGAAGTGGGACGAAGCTCGCTCGGCGACGAGGATCTCCGAACACTCCAGGCCCGCATTTTGATGACACAGGTCCATCGCTTTCGCGGGCGGACGGAAGAGATGCGAGCCGAGCTCGATGCGCTCGTCCCGGCGCTGCGCGCGAGCGCCGATCGATCGGTGGAGCTGGTCGTCGCGCTCAAGCAGCAGGCGAACCTGGCGATCGACGAGGGCCGTTACCAGGACGCGGAGGTGGCGGCGGGAGAGGCCGCGGCAATGGCTTTGGCGGTTCTCGGCCCGAGCCACCCCGAGACATCGAAGACGGCGACGCTCCTCGCGCTCTCGTACCTCTACAATAAGAAGCCCCTGGAGGCGGCCGAGGCGGCCGAGCGGGCTTACCGCCAGGCGCTCGAGATCAACCGGGGAAACGAGAAGCACCCGGTGGTCATCGAGGTGCGGGCGGTCTTAGGCCGCGCCCTGGGCGAAGCGGGAGATCCGGCGCGCGCCGTCGAGGAGCTTCAGAGCGCCGTGCGCGACGCATCCGAGGTGTTCAGCGAGTCCGCGATGATGGTCGGATTCTTTTCGCAGAACCTCGTCGGGTACCTCCTGGATCTAGGAGAGTTCGAGGCGGCGCTCGAAGCCAGCGAACGATCGCGGAAGATCATTTCCGAGCACGCGCAACCGGAGTCGTACACTTTCGCCGCGGTAAGGCGGATGCAGGGCATGTCCTTTCTCATGGCGAGAAGGGGCGAGGAAGCGCTCTCCGACCTGACGGCCGCGTCAGAGACGTTCGCGAAGGTGCTCGGCCCGGCGCACGAGGCGACCTTGTCCGGAAGAGCGCACCGGGCGATGGCTCTCGCGTACACCGGGTCCGTCGGCGACGCCCTCGAGGAGCTCGATTCCGTGGTGAGCCAGAGCCGGGAGGCCGGTAGTCCCGCGCTATCCGTCGCCCTTCGTCTTCTGGGGACGGTGATGCGGATGGCGGGAGAGCCCGAGGAAGCGCTTCGTCTCCACGGGGAGTCCCTCGACGCGATCGTGGAAGGGCCGAAGGCCGGGAGAGAGCGCCTGCTCGTTCGAACGGAGATCGGGCTCGACCAGGTCGAGCTCGGAAGGTACACCGAGGCCGCCGACGCACTGGAGAATTCCCTCGAAGAGCTCGGGCGCCTGCACCGTCGAGCGACGCCGCTTCGCGCCGACGTGCTCCTGGGGTTGGGGCGCGCCCGGCTGGGCCTCGGCCGCCCGGAGGAAGCACGCGAACCGCTCGAGCAGGCCGACGAGCTCTGGCGGGACTGGGGTCCCGAAAGCCGATGGGCGCGGGAGACCGCGCTCTGGCTGAAGAGGTGCGTCGAGACCCTCGGGCGCTCCTGAGGGCTCCGTGGATCCTGCCGCAGCTTCGCGTGGCCGGCGTTCACCGCGTCGAGGAAGCGCTGGCGCCGATAGACCTGAATATATACATAACAGTCCACAGCTCTAGGAGCCAGGTCGCGAGACTTTCGAACCATGTCGGCGCCGATGGCCGGTCTTCGCGGCGAACTTCGTTCTTCCTTGTAAAGGAGAACGAAAATGCGGCACGGCGTCGTCGCCCTCCTGCTGGGCCTGTCCCCAACCGCCGGGGCGCAGGAAGAAGAGGTCCGCTCGGGCGGCTTCGAGTACGGGGTCGAGGTCGACGTGACCTCGCGTTACCTCTTTCGCGGAATGGCTTTCAGCCAGGAGCCCGTGAGCCAGATCACGGCGTCAGCGGAATTCTCCGGACTCGCGTTCTACGCGTGGGGCAACGTGCTCCTCCAGCGAGAGCCTCACCAGTACGATTTCAACGAGCTCGACTTCGGCGCTTCCTACGCCTACGGCCTCGGAGACTTCACGCTGGAGCCCGCATTCGACGCCTACGTGTTTCGCGTTCCGGCGCCGCGGGAGGCGATCCACACCACGGAGGGATCCATCAGAGTCTCCTACCCCCTGGGACCCGCCTCCGCGTTCACGCGCCATACGTTCGATCTCAGCGGGAATCGCGGCGCCTACTATGCGGAAGCCGGTCTTTCCTTCGATCACGCGCCGACGCGAAAGATCTCGTTCTCGAGCGTCCTGACGTTCGCCTGGGCATCAGCGCGGTTCAACGCCGGGCACATCGGGGTCGATGAAGGCGGATGGAACCACGTGGGCATCGAGCTGTCTCTCACGTACTCTCCCGACGAGCGGCTCTACCTGAAGCCTCACTTCGAGCTCACGAGCCTCGTCGGGAGCGCGCTCCGCCGGCAGGCCGATGAGCCCATCGTGAGCAGCTTCGGGATCGCGGTGGGATTCTTCCGCAATTGACCCCGGCTCACTCGGCCCGCAGCGACGACCACGGATCCGTCCGGCAGGCGCGAAGCGCGGGAACGAGCGCGGCCGCGAGAGCGACGACCGCGAGGACCGCGGTGACGGCGACGTAGCTCATGGTATCCGTCGGCTCGATGCCGTAGAGCAGGCCCGAGAGAAACCTCGACGCCGCGAAAGCTCCCGTCCAGCCGAGGACGACGCCGAGCGCGGCGAGAATCAGGCCTTCTTTCAGGACCAGGCCGAGAATCTTCCCTCGGGAGGCGCCGAGCGCCATGCGGAGCCCGACCTCCATCCGGCGCCGGGACACGGAGTACGAGAGCACGCCGTAGATGCCGACGGCGGCGAGGGCCAGGACCACGAGGCCGAAAGCGCCGACGAGGGCCGTCTGGAGCTCGCGAAACGCGAGGGAGTCGGAGACGAGCGTATCGAGGGTCCGGATCGAGTGGACCGCGAGGTCGGGCGCGATCCGCTTCACTTCCGCGCGGGCGCTCGAAATCAGGGAGGCGTCGTCGGAGTCGGATTCGAGCGTGAAATCGAGGTGGCGCCACCAGTAGCGCTGGAACGCCGGGAAGTAGAGCTGGAATCGCCCGGGCTCGTCGAGACTCGCGTACTGGACGTGGCCAGAGACGCCCACGATCTCGTAGAGGTCTCCCCCGACGACGATCCGGCGCCCCAGCGCTCCCTCGGGCCAGAAGCGCTCTTCCGTCCAGCGGTCGACCACGACGACCGGCGCCGAAGTGACGTCGTCCGTGCTCGAGAAATCCCGCCCGCGCAGGAGTGGAATTCCGAGGGCCTTCAGAAAGTCCGGAGAAACGACGTTGAACTCGGCCCCGGGCACGGGAACGCCGGGCGGGGGCTCGAAGCCCTCCGGGTGGAACGTGCCCGTCCAGGGATTCCCGCCGAGCGGAGTCCGGGCGGAGGCCCCGGCGGATCGGACCCCGGGAATCGCTCGCAGGCGCCCGAGGAGATCGCGGGCGACCCGGGCCCGCGCCTCGGGCTCGGGGTATATCGATCGGGGAAAGTCGAGGCCGAAGCCCACGCGGCCCGCGGTCTGAAACCCGGGGTCTCTCGACGAAAGCCGTCCGTAGCTCCGGACGAGGAGTCCCGCGGCGATCATGAGGACCAGGGCGAGCGCTACCTGGCTCACCACCAAGGCGCTTCTCAGGCGTCGCGCGCCACCGGATGCGCTCGAACGAACCGAGGATCTCAGCGCGGCCCCGGAAGCCATCCGGGCGGGGGCGAGGCCGCTCAGGACTCCCATCCCGAAAGCGACGAGAAAGGTGAAGGCGACGGCCCTCGAATCGAGGGTGATCTCCGAAGCCCCAGGCAGCTCCGCCGCGAGAAACGTCGGGGTCGCGCCGATGACGAGGAACGAAAGCGCGAGCCCGAGCGCACCGCCAGCCATCGAAAGGAGGACGCTTTCGGCGACGAGTTGCGAGAAGAGCCTCGCCCGCGTCGCGCCCAGCGACGAGCGGAGCGCGAGCTCGTGGAAGCGGGCGCTCCCGCTCGAGAGAAGGACGTGCGCGACGTTGGCTCCGGTCACGAGGAGAACCACGAGCACGGCGGCCGCGAGCATCGAGAGCGCGTCTCCACTCTCCACCACCAGATGGTCCCGGAGCGTGACCACTTCCGCACCGAAGGCGTTTCGCTCGAGGAACTCGCGTCGCTCCGGCACGCGCTCCGGAACCGAGGCGGCGATTGCCGCGATCTCCCGCGACAAATCGGAAAGCTCGACTTCCGGCTTCATCCGGGCCACCTCGAACAGGTACTCGTTTCCACGGAACTCGTCGGAGAGCTGTTCCGGCGTGAACACCAGGGGCAGGAACATCTCGGTTTTCGGGGGAAAATCGAATGCCCGCGGCAGTACCCCGATGACGAGATAGCTCTCGCCGTCGAGGCGAAGCGAGCGGCCGAGGACATCCTTTCCGCCGTAGGCGCTTTGCCAGAGGCCGAAGCTCAAGACGGCGACGCGCTCACCGCTCCCCGACGTTTCCCCGGGAAACGCGGTGTGGCCGGCGAGCGGATCGACACCCAACACGCGGAAAAAGTCGGCGGTGACCCGCGTGGTCTCGACCCGCCTCGCTTCGCCTTCGACGGCGAGATTCGCGGGGCTCGAGGTCCAGGCCGCTGACACCTCGACGAGCCGGCTCTCCCGCTTTCGGTCCATATAGTCCGGCGGTGAGGATGCGGTCCGGGTCGTTCCATAGCGGTTCCACAGAGTCACGATCCGCCCGGGCTCGGGATAAGGAAGCGGCTTGAGGAGAACGGCGTCCACCACGCTGAAGACGGCGGTGTTGGCGGCGATGCCGAGCGAGAGGGTCAGGATTACGGCGGCGGCCACCCCCGGCCGGTGCCGCAGGGCCGACCACGCGCTCCTCGCGTCGGACTTCAGGCCGTCGAACATGGCTTCCCCCCATGGGACGATGGGACGGTAACATGGGTTGCAGGCGGGGTGTAGAATTCGAGCGGGCTCCGATGGAAAAGCGCGACCTTCCCGTCGAGAGACGGCGGTTCTACTTCGCCGTGTACCTCGCGGGCGACAACAACCTCTCCGAGGAGATGGTTTGGAGTCTCCAGGAAATGAATGCGGCTTCGCGGGAATCCCCGGTCCGCGAACGGATCGACCTCGCCGCGCTCTTCGATCCGCCGGGCGGCGGGCCCCGGCGCTATGACTTCGCGCCCGGGGTGTCGCTGTCGGTCTTCGAGCCGATACGGCCGCCGGCCGAAGACCCCGGAAAGCTCCTCGCGGAGCTTCTGGCGGAAATGGGCCAGAGCCGCCGCATCCTGGTGCTCTCAGGACATGGGAGCGGCTCGGTGGGCGACTTTCTCAACGACGAGGACCCGGCGAGCTCTCTGAGCATTCCTCGACTCGGACGAATCCTCGAGGGAGCTTCGTTCGAGATCCTGGGCCTGGACAGCTGCCAGATGAGCACCGTCGAGGTCGGATACGAGGTTCGGAGATCGGTCTCCTGCCTCGTCGCCTCGGAAGGCCCGGTCCTGAACACCGGATGGCCCTATCGCCAGGTCCTCGCGGGTATCGCCGCGAACGGCGAGGGAACCTCCGAGGAAATCGCCCGGGCCGTCGCCGCGAGCTATCTATGCTTCTATCGGGACTACGAGATCGCCGGAGTCTCGACCGACATCGCCGTCACCGATCTGACGAAGATCGCACTCGTCGCCGAGGCAGCCTCGGAGCTCGCCCGGGCGATGACCGCCGCGCTCTCGGAAATCGCCGCGGACGGTCTGGAGGAAGGCCTCGAGCTCGCTGAAATCGCGAGACTCGAGGCGGCGGGTTCGCAGGCGAAAGACGCGCGCGCGCTCCGGGACGCTATCGTTCTCGCGCACTGGAGCGCTCAGTCCTACAAGTGCGACCGCTACACCGACCTCCGCGATTTCGCGGAGCAGCTATCGCGGTTCTGCGCCGGAAGAAGCGGTCGAAGGGCCGACGCGATCCGAAAAGCCTGCCGCCAGGTCCTCGATGCCGTCGCCGCCGCGGTCGTGAGCTCGGGCGCGACCGGCGCCGACCTCCAGCACTCGCACGGGCTTTCGATCTACTTCCCCTGGTCCCACGGCGACTTCTTTCCCGAGTATCGGAACCTGCGGTTCGCCCTGGAGACCGGCTGGGCGGAATTCCTCGAGACCTATCTCCGCTCGACGCGGAGGATGCGTCGTTTTCAGTCCGCCAACCTGAAGGCGGCGATGGCTCCCGCGGTGCCCCGGAGACTGCCGCACCAGCAGCCGGGCGGCGCGGTGACGAAAGACGTAGAAGCGGGAACCCGCAGAGACGTGGAGGCGGGAACCCGGAGGGGCCAGACCTGCCGATCGACGATGAAGAATCCGCCCGAAGGTTACTACCCCCCGCCCGGCGGCGAATGACGCGGCGAATCGCGGCCGGGATTCTCGCGGCCGGCGTGGTTCTATCGGCGCTGGCCGCCGTTCGCTCCCTTCTTCGCGACCCTCCCACCGTCGGGGAGATCGAGGACCATCTCACGCGGGCCGAAGCCCTCGAGCGCGACGGCGACCTCGCAGCCGCGCTTTCGGAGCTGGAGCGCGCGGCGGAGGGTGCCCGCGAGCGCGACGAGCCGCGGCTCACCGCGCGAGCTCTCAACCGCCTGGGCGCGCTTCACCTCCGGCAGGGAGAGAGCGCCGCAGTCGAGTCGCTCGCGGAAGAGGCGCTCACCGCCGCTCGCCGGACCGACGACGCCGCTTCGGAATCCGAGGCCCTCTTCAACCTGGGCTCGCTCCAGTATTCCTTCGGGCGCATGCGGGAGGCGATGAGCTTCTTCGAGACCGCATCCGAGGCCGCGAGGCGGGCGAAGGACCCGGGCCTGGAAGCGAGAGCCGAGCTCTACATCGGGCACACCGCGGTGATGATGGAGGAGCGCGCGGAGGCCGAGGCGGCGCTCTCACGCGCGAAGGCGATCTCGCGAGAGCGGGGAGACGGCCGAGGCGAGGCGGAGGCCACCCGGGTACTGGGCCAGCTCTATTCCCGCGTGGGAGAGTACCAAAGGGCGCTCGAGCACTTCGAGGAAGCGCGCGACCTCCTGAAGCCTTCGAGCGACCCCGCGACCGAGGCGACGATCTCCAACGCGATGGGTCAGC
>DAISKN010000244.1:0-9177 GCA_036820975.1 Acidobacteriota bacterium
GGAGCTTCGCTACCGCGGCGGGGTCGCGGCCTACCTCGAGGTCCTCGACGCGCAGCGGTCTCTCTTCAACGCGGAGATCGATGAGACCTCGAGCATGAGCGAGCATGTCAACTCCCTCATCCGCTTGTACAAGGCTCTCGGAGGCGGATGGCCTACCGAGCCCGAGCCTCCGCCACCACCACAGCCGGTCCTGCAGGAGAAAGAGCCGTGAGCGAGATTTCCGATTGGATTCGACAGCACAAGTGCACGTACGACATCCAGCCCGTCGTCGAGATGGAGGAAGGCGGGCCGACTCACCTCGGCTACGAGCTCAATCTCCATGCGGAGCTTCCGGTAGGCGAAACGCTGACGCCGGCGGTCGGGAAAGATCTCGACGAGATCCGCGACCGGCTTGGAGACGTCCTTGAGTCGCTGATTCCGAAGGACGCGAAAGCCCGCATCGAGCGCGCTCCCTTCCGCCGCGCGGTGCGATTTCCTAAAGGTGGCAAGAATCCGATGGTCACCCGGACCGTCCGCGTCTTCCATCCCGACAATGAAGCGATGAAGCCGGGCGACCGGGAGAAGTTCCATCCGACGGAGCAGCGCCTCGAGGAGATGGGATTCACGAGAGCTTGAGGGCCGGCTTTCCGGGGGAAGCGCGGAGCCTGAGGGGAACTACGCTCAGCGCAAATGTCCGGGTAATACCTTGGCCGATATCAACAATCGTAAAGAAACCGCTACTTGAGCCCACTCCCGCAACGAACATCGATGCCCGGGCGAGCGGCGGGCGGGCAATCCGTGCAATGGACGGTCAGCAGTCCAGGCACGCCGCCATTCGACAAGTTGACCAAGCTGAATTTGTATGACATCCTGCCGCGGCGGCGCGATCTTCGGCGGGGTGTTTCAAAGAGCAAGGCTCTTATTTCGTTTATGCGCAATATCTCGGCGCGCGGCAAGGCCAACTCAGCATGCGCGGGGCGCTGCACCACGCGACGGCCGACGCCAACAGAGATGCGCTCATTCTGCCCGCGGCGCTGTGAGTCGCGCCACCGCGAGGCGTAAGTGAGATCACGCTTGAATCCGCAATTCGAGAGAGGAACTGCCACTTGTCCGTGCTGAAAGAGCACCCCGTAAAGGCACTCCCCTTTACTCAACACCACGGCTTCCGCAAGGCGCTGACGGAGCGTGTGGATGCCTACATTACGGAAAACAAACTGCCCACGCGCGACGTGCCCGCGATGTATGTCAAGAGCGCGATCCTCGCTGCCTGCTGGCTGGGCATCTATCTGCTCATCCTGTTGGGAGGATTTCCGCTGTGGGCGAATGCCTTGTTGTGCATAGCCTTGGCCTTCGCCATGGTCGGCATTGGCATGAACATCGCGCACGACGCCAACCACGGCGGTTACTCGAATAATCCGCGCATCAACCGGCTGATGGGCCTTACGTTGGACTTGGTCGGCATGAGCAGCTTTGTGTGGCGGGCCCGGCACAATGTTCATCACACGTACCCCAACATCGGCGGGCTGGACGAGGATCTGGAGAACGGCGGCTTGATTCGTCTAAGCCCGCATGAGGAATGGAAGCCGTACTTCCGACTTCAGATGTGGTACGCCCCGCTGCTATATGTCTTTGTGGGGTTCGACTTTTTGCGGCGCGACGCGCTGGTGTTCTTCACCGGCCGCACGAATCAATATCACCAATATCCGAAGATGAAGGCGTCCGACCGCATCATCTTCGTGGCCGGCAAGCTGTTCTTCTTCGGCTACATCCTGGCCTTGCCGATGCTGGTGTTCCCGTGGTGGCAGGTGCTGATCGCATTTATCGGCATCATGTTCACCTTGGGTCTGCTCATGTCGGCCATCACCATACCGGCGCACCTGGTCGAGGCGGCCGATTTCCCCGAGCCGGTGGGTGACCCGTTGCACATCGAGAACGAATGGGCGATTCACCAGGTCCAGACGGCTGTCAACTACTCGCCGGACAACCGCCTGGTCAGCTTTTACGTGGGCGGGACCAATTATCAGATCGAGCACCACCTGTTTCCGCAAATCTCCCACGTGCAATACCCGCGGCTCTCACCCCTCGTGCGCGAGACGTGCGAGGAGTTCGGTATCACCTATTCGGTCAACCCGACCATGCGCGGCGGGTTGCTCAGCCATTTGCGTGCGCTGCGCGAGTTCGGGCGCAAGCCGGGGTCGACTCTGAAGGGGAATTCGGTTTCGAGTCGACGATGATGCTCGCGGATCAGAGACAGGGTACTGTCCGGGTTCTGTAGCTCCTCCTCCTCCGTTCCATCGCCCCCTCCGCGCGCGCGCGACCCGAAGCTCCTATCTCTTATCCACTTCGCTGCAGCGTGAGTGCTCGATACGCAAGACCCGATCGGCGAACTCGGCGAGTCGTGGATTGTGAGTCACCAGGATCACCGTCGTTTGGCGGAGGCGGTGGAGCTCTCGCATCAGATGGACGATCGAAAGACCGGTCTCTTCGTCCAGGTTACCAGTCGGCTCGTCGGCGAGGAGCAAAGACGGCTCCTTGGCGAGCGCCCGTGCGATCGCGACTCGTTGCTGCTCTCCACCCGACAACTGAGCGGGAAACTTTTCGAGCTTGTCGCCGAGCCCGACCGCCCTCAGGTAGTGCCGGGCCCGTTCTCCGACCTCGCTTCGCGATAGCGGCAGAATCTCGAGGGCGGCCTCGACGTTCTCGATAGCGACCAGTGTAGGCAGCAGGTTGTAGAATTGGAATACGAATCCGATCTTGGTGCGACGAAAGGCGGTGCGCTCCTTCTCGTTGGCGGAGGAGATCACCTGCCCCTCCACCAGGACCTCGCCCGAAGTCGGTCTGTCCAGAGCGCCGATCAGGTTGAGCAGAGTCGTCTTTCCCGAGCCTGAGACCCCGAGCACCACGACGAACTCTCCTTTTTCGATCGACAGATCGGTCTCCCGGAGGATGTCGACCCAGACTTCTCCGCTCCGGTAGCGTTTGGAGACGCCGATCATTCTCACCAAAGCTTCACTCGTCATGGTCGTTCACCCGCTGATGCCAGGGCTCTCGCTCGCGCCTTCCCCGGCTGCCACTGGGGAAGATGGAGGCTCAAACTCACAGTTTTTGGACAAGGTAATCATTTCACGAGTGAACCTGGGAGAAGGAACCAGCGAACTCTAGTTAAAGAGGATACCGTGGGCCGCCGATAGTCGCCCACATCGTGGTGTGATCGAAGCCAGTATCCACGATTCGTCCGCGACCGGTCATCATCGTTTTCGAGAGTTGGCGAGGCCAGCCAAGGGTCAGGTCGGTATTACACTGCAAGTCGGCATTCCACCGCAATCCTGGCTCGTCCCACAAGCGAACGGCGGCGAAGACTTCTCGCGCGAGCTCCTGGCGCCCGCCGGGCAGGGATGCCTTCAACTATCGCCGGGCGATGCGCCCTGGAAGTACTCGCGGAAAAGGCTTCCCTCGCGCTCCAACGCGGTATCGAGCTCGGTACTTCTCGTTGCTCTCGTCGCCTCCGGCTCGCCATCCACGCCCCTCGAGCCTCGGCCAGGCGTTGAAGGCAACTGTGGTAACTTGCGTTATAGGACGATGACACCGAGTCGAAGAGGGTGAAATGACCAAGCTGAGGGTCCGCATGTGGCGCGACCTCTGGCGCATGAGGTGGCGCGCCCTCGCCGTCGTCCTCACCATCGCCAGTGCGGTGGCGGTCCACGTGGGAATGTTCACCGGGATCCGTAGCCTCTTCTGGACGCGTGACTCGATCAACCAGGAGCTCGCGTTCGCCGACCTCGAGGTGCGCTTCGTCCCCGAGGACGTGAACAACTTCCCTTCCCTGGATGGCCTCGCGGATGTCGCGACCGTGGAGAAACGGCTTCTTTTTCCGGGAACGATGAAAACGTCGCAAGGTGCGAATTTGAGCGCGGCAATGATCTTCCTGGATACGCCTTCGCCGCGTCTGCACCAGCTTCGATTCGTCGAGGGACGACCCTTTCGCGCCGACGAGCCAAACGAGGTAGTCATCGAGCAATCTCTGGCCGCGTATCACGGGTATCGGCTCGGTGATGAGGTTGCCGTCGAGGTCGGCGGGAGAGTATACGACGGAAGGATCGTGGGGATTGCGTTCAGTCCCGAGTTCCTGGTCGCGACTTCCGCCCCGGATTACTATGTCCCCGAAAAGGGGAGCCTCGCCGTCGTCTACGGCAACATTGCGAGAGTCAGCGATGCCCTCGGCTTCACACTCGTCAACGACCTGCTGTTCGGGTTCGAGCCGGGCGTCGACCGCCAGTCGGTCAAGAGAGAAATCCTGAAGCGGCTGGACAAGCTCAGTATCGATCAGGTGGTCATCCGAGAGAGGCACACCACCTACAAGCTTGTTCAGACCCAGCTCATTGCCATCTCTCACTTCGTTCCCACGATGGTAATGCTGCTCTTGACTCTGGCCTCGATCATAACTTTCATCAATTTCAGCCGATTGATCGCCACCGAAAGGCGCGAGATCGGTGCTCTCATGGCTCTGGGTTACGAGCGGAAGGCGCTGCTGCGCTCGTATCTGGAGGCCGCATTCGTCCTGGGATTGCTGGGAGGAGCTCTGGGCTTGCTTCTCTCCTATCCCAATCGAGATCTCTTCGCCCGAATCTGCGCCGACTCGATGGGTATGTCGGTGTTACGGACCGTCACCCACCTTCCGTTGATGGCACGGGGGCTTTCTTACGGGCTCCTGGTGACGTGCCTTTCCGCCGTCGTTCCCATCGTCCGTCTTTTTCGGTTGCCTGTTCACGAAATCATTCGCGAGACCAATCGGCCGGTGGAGAAAGGCCGCTGGGGGTCCCGGGTTTCTTTCGTTCCGTCGAGCTATCGCTACGCCATCCGGAACCTCATCCGGCAGCGCGGGCGGACCATGGCGACCCTGACGTCCATTGCCCTCGCCCTGGGCGTGGCGTCCGCCTATCGCATCAGCCTCAGATCGGTCGACGCGACGCTGACCCGGCGGGTCGAGAACGAGCGCTGGCAGCTCGCGGTCGATTTCCTCTACCCCGTCTATCGTGACGAAGCGGAAGACATTCAGGGGGTCGATGGAGTCGAGCTCATCGCGCCTTATCTGCGGCGCTATGTCGAGCTGGAGCACGCCGGCGGTTTTGCCGACGCGGTCATGAACGGGGTCGATCGCGAGACAAACATGACCGCGTCTCCACTCATCGAAGGGCGTGAAGCGAGCCAGGGCAAGGAAGTCGTTCTCTCGGGAGGTTTGGCGAAGAAGCTCGGAGTCAGGGCGGGTGACGTGGTGCGCACCGATGTGTTCGGTCGAACCATCAGCTTCCATGTCGTGGGAGTGACGTCGGACGTGGTGTTGGATCTGGCCACGGTCCCTCTATCGGTCGCGCAGGAGATCTTCGGGTTGCACGACAAGGTCACGGGAGTGTACTTGAGGACAGAGCCGCCCACCCAGGAGATGGAGACCGCGCTCCTCCGGCTCGACTTCGTTGGCAATGTGTTCATGAAGAGCGAGTTCTTGACCCAGCTGCGGGGAGTCCTGTCGGTGCTGTTCGGCGTGCTCCACCTTGCCTCGGCGATCAATATCTTCATCGCCATTCTATTCGTTCTGACCAGCATCAATCTCTCGATACTGGAGACCGAGGGAGAGTTCGCGACGTTGAAGGCCCTCGGCTACGGTTCCGGCGCCCTCGCTCGCATCGTCTTTACCGAGTCGGCGGTGCTGGCGATTGGCGCCGCTCTTCTCAGTGTGCCTCTGGGAGAGCTCATCAGCCTGTATCTGAACTCCCATCTGGGGGAAGCGTGGTTCCGAGTGGACAACTTTCTGTTGCCGGGAGAATTCGCCAGAGTCGTCGTTCCCGCGCTCGTTCTCATTCCCCTGGGAGCGTACCCGGGACTGCGTCACGTCATCGGGCTGGATATCTCCGCCGTTCTGCGCACCCGCACCATCGAATGAGTCGCGTCCCGCTGCGCTCCGCGAAGAACGTCGTCACCGCCGTTCAATGCCCTGCCCTCATCGCCATCTGGCGATCGTTTGCGAACGCCGATCGCGTCCGCTCGAGTCCTTCTTCTATGCTGACGGCGGGGTGATAGCCCAAATCCCGCCGCGCCGCGGAGATATCGAAATAGTGATCGCGGCCCATCTCGAGTACGGTGAGACGTGTGACCGGCGGTTCATTGGCAACGCGAAACATCCTGTAGCCGGACTCCAGAAACCAAGCCGCTACATATGCGACAGGCAAGGGAATCGACCTGTTCACTGGAGGCAGTCCGGCGGCGTCGAGGAGAGCGTTTATCAGGTATCTCACGGGCCGGGGATCTCCCTGTGAGATGAAATACGCTCGTCCTGCCACGGGGCTGCCGGGTTTCAGCCGCTTCTCAGCATCGAGGTGGGCGCGCGCCGCATTGTCGACAAATGTGGAGTCGACGAGATTGTCGCCGGATCCGACGAGCATCAAGCGATTCGCAAGCCGTCGTTTTGCGATACGTGGGAAGAGCTGAGTGTCGCCTGGACCCCAGATGAGATGAGGCCGGAGCGCTACAGTCGCAAGAGTGCTGCTGTTGGCTCGGATCACGAGTCGCTCGGCTGCGGCTTTGGTGGCGATGTACGGCGCCAGATGCTTTTCGGGAAGGGGTTCCTCCTCGTTGGCGTTTCGCACATCGTATCCGCGGAAAGCGACGCTGGGCGTGCTCGTGTACACGAGCTTGGCGACGCGGTTGCGCAGACATGCCTCGATGACGTTGCCTGTGCCGGTGACGTTGGACGCATAGTACTCGGAATAGTCACCCCATATTCCCGCCTTGGCGGCGACATGAAAAACCACGTCCGTGTCTCGAAACGCGTCGGAAACCGCCCGGCGATCCGCCAAGTCCCCCCTGTGACACATGACTCCCCGCGCCTCGAGCTCCGGATACTCGTTACGTGAAAAGCTCCTGACCGAGCAGCCTTCCGCGAGCAGCATCGAAACGATCTTCGAGCCGAGAAACCCGCCTCCTCCAGTAACCATGGCTCGAAGTGTCTGACTCATGCCCGGCTGTCGCTCCAATTATACGCGGACAGGGTCAGTAGCTCGCTCGATCGGCGAAATCGCGAGTTTGGGTTGACGTTTCACACATTTGGTGAAAGGGTATTCGCAAGCGATGTCCACAACGGCCGGCCTCACCCCTCATCACGAAAGGCTCCTTCACGATGCCATGCGCTGGGCGGCCGGGAGCCCCTTCGATCCGGCCCGCGCCCGACAGTCCAGACGCGACGTGTTGCGCCGGAATCACCGCCACTACCGCAATCGGATTCCGCTCTATCGGCAGGTCGCGGATCGCGCCGGGGTCGACGATGATGCGTCGTTCGACGCGCTCGCCCACTCGATGCTTCTCCCGGATGGGATCTTCAAGTCGTACCCGCAGTCTCTCCTCGACGAGCGCGACTTTGGCGGCATGAATCGTTGGCTCAGGACGATCTTCCACGACGACGTGAACGCGCCCGTCCACGATCACGGTACGCTGGACGATTGGCTCGCAAGCCTCGACGACCGCGGCGTCCATACCGTGTACAGCTCGGGGACGAGTGGGAATCTCTCGTTCGTTCCCCGCGACGCGTCCAGCTGGTGGCTGTTCCGTGAGGGGCCGCTTCACTACGCGCCGTTCCTGCTGGCACGTCGCGGTGTTATCGGGCGCGTGAAGGCCCCCCTTGCTGCGTTCGCCGGCAGGACGCTCCCGCCCGCCCGCGTCATGCGGATTTTCAACCGCCTCGGCTTTCGCGACTTCGACGGCATCTTCCTCAGTTTCAGCGGCGGCAACCAGGGCACTCAGCTCGTCGGTCAAGAGCTCGCCAAGCGCGTACGCAAGGCGCACTTCCTGTACCCGACCCCGATTTCCGCGACGGCGATCCGTGCCCTCACGCGGGGGCAGGCAAGTCCAGCCGAGCGGGAACGGACCGAAACGTTCCTCGATGCGACGGTCCGGCACAAGGAGCAGAACTACGAACGGATGATCTGCGCGACGAGGGCCGCGATGGACGACGGGCAGCGGCTCATGGTGTTCGGTGCGCCGTACCTGGTGAAGGAATTCTGCGATCGCATACTCGCCGGCGGCAAGCCGGTGGCTCTGCCGGCCGGATCCATCGTCGGCTACGGCGGCGGCTGGAAGACCTTCGACGGTGAGGCGCTCACCGAGCGCGAACTGCTCGATCTCATCGAGCGCGCCGTCGGCGTGAAGAAGCGATTCGTCATCGAAGCTTATTCGATGACCGAGATCGGCGCGATCATGATGAAGTGCGCGCACGGTCGGTTCCACGTGCCGCCGCACCTCGAGACCATCGTCCTCGATGACGCGCTCGAGCCAGTCGACGGCGAGGACGTCACCGGAATTCTCGGGGTGATGGACCCGTTCGCGGTTTCCTATCCCGGCTTCCTGATCACGGGTGACAACGTGCATCGGGCTCGCAGTCTCTGCCCGTGCGGGCTCGAAGGTGAGACGATCTTGTCGGTGAGCCGCGCCCAGGGCGCAGAAGTGAAAGGCTGCGGCGGCATCATAGCTACCGTGGACGCGTGAGGACGAGCTACCATGACGAACTTGCGCATTACGATCGACCCGGCGGAGAAGGGACAAACCCGGGAGGACGCGAGCGCGCCACACACCGCCGAGGCGAATCTTCGTCAGCTGCTCGACGACCACGGCTGGCTCACACTCTCGAACGATGGCGTCGTACGCTGCCCGCTCCTGGTGAGAGGGCGCCTCGTCGATCCGCCGGAGGTAGGCCTGGACGCTATCCGTCGTGCATTCGCCGCCGGCGACGAGCGCCGGGGAAGCGCTGACTCATACGAAAGCTATGTCGCGGTGGGCGGCGCGCAGGTCCTGCGTCATCGCGAGATCGACCGGGAAACCATGCGTGGCACCGGTCGGTGGATCTACATCGTCATGCCGAGCGTCGACGCGCACGAGCTCGTCGAGACGGACATCGAGGGACTCACGAACGAGCTCTACTCGATCCCTCACCAGAGCGTACTGGAGTGGCTGAGCCTCGTAGCGGCAGCACTGGAGGGCGAGAACGAGATTGTGGCCCGGGTGCGCGACCTCGATCGAATGACCTCCGAGCACCCCGATGCCTTCGGTGACGCCGCGTTCCTTGCTTTTCCCATTCTTTTCTCTCCCGAAACCGCGACCGCGTCCGTCGACGCCGAGCTCTCGCGGCAGGGGATCCCGGGTCAGCGCTTGCTC
>DAISKN010000245.1:0-9177 GCA_036820975.1 Acidobacteriota bacterium
CGCCGGTGCTCACGCCCGTCGTGAAGCCCGCCCCACGGCCGAGCAACGCGCCGATCTATGTGTTGCTCGGCCTGCTCGGCAGCGCGCTGCTCGGGCTCGGCGCGATGATGGTGCTCGACGATCCCGAGCCGCCTTCCTACGAAGTCCCGGACGTAGAGCTCGAGACGGTATCGACCGGGGAGGAGATCGACCATGCGCTGGAAGAGGATGGGATAGTGCCGCGCCGTCTCCCAGTCGGCGGCGGAGATCTCGATCTCGAGCGAGTCGCGAAACTCCTCGAGGATCTCGCCGCTATCGATATGGGTGAAGGTGCCGATGAGGTCGTAGCGTCCGAGCATCCGCTCGTCGTACTGATTCGCCCGGAGGTTCTCGGGGGCGATCTCGAGGGCGAGGTGCGCCTCGGAAAAGCCGTCCGCACCCCGGAAGTAGTCGATGTTGAAGTCTACCGGGAGCTCTCCCCCGAAGCTCGCTTCCGCGGTGACCGTGGCCCTCAGGTTCTTGCGGGTCTTCTCGAAGACGAAGCCCGGCGTCCGCAGGTCGGAAAGGATCGCCTCGGAAGAGAGCATGTTCTGCCCCGGCCCGACGCTCTCCGCCGCCTTGACGATGTCGACGTCCCACCGCTCGCGGGCGTTGAACGGCACCCGGTTGCCGAAACCGACCATCCCGCGGGTCACGGGATCGGCGATGAGGGCCTTCATCCCGTCGAACGCGGGACTGAAGAGACGGTACTCTCCGGCGCCGTTCCTCTTGAAGAATACGAGCTGGAGCGCGTTGGGAAAGAGGGGGATGTCGAGGTTGTAGTAGTACCAGATCTGGAGCGGAAAGAGGTCCTGGTTGTTGGGATAGGACATCACGTCCTGGGGCTCGCCGAGGGTGATGTACATGCGGCCCCGCTCGGTCATCCAGCCGGGCCGCGACTCGCGGTACTTGTCGTTGGCCTCGCGAAAGCGCTTGAAGTGCTCCTCCCGGAACTCGTTCACCGCGGTCTCGGGGACGGGGTCCCGCACCTGCCAGAACCTCTCGATGAACTCGTCGCGCTCGGAAGCGGTCGCGAGCCCGAGGAAACTCTCGCGCTCGGCATCCGTGATGATGTAGATCGCTTCTTCGTCGAGGAACCGGCGGTGCTCCTTGGAAAGATCGGGCTCCGAGCCCAGAAGCATGAGCAAAATCGAGCCGAGCATGCTCTCCCATCATACTTCAACAGCGTGGGTTAACATGTTCCGCATGACCCGCGGACCACTGGTTCTGGCGCTCGCCGTCCTTTTCGGCTGCGGTGGCGTCCGACCCCGCCAAGGTCAGAACCTTCTCGTCATCACCATCGACACTCTCCGGGCGGATCGCGTGGGGGCCTATGGGTATCGGGAGGCACGGACCCCGCACCTCGACCGGCTCGCCGCCCAAGGCGTCGTCTTCGAGGAAGCGATCGCCCAGGTCCCCGTCACTCTCCCCTCGCACGCGAGCCTTTTCACCGGACTCGTGCCGCCCACCCATGGGGTTCGCGACAACACCTACTTTCGGCTCGACTCCGAGGCCCGCACCCTGGCGGAGATCCTGAAGGAGCGGGGTTACGAAACCGCGGCCTTCGTGGCCGCCTTCGTTCTCGACAGCTCCTTTGGGCTCGATCAGGGATTCGAGGTCTATGACGACGAAGTCCCGGCGGTCGCCGAGTCCACGGGGACGATCGCCGAGCGCCAGGGAGATCTCGTCACCCGGGCGTTCGAGTCGTGGGTCGAGAATCGACCTTCCGATCGACCCTTCTTCGCCTGGCTCCACTATTTCGACCCCCACCTTCCCTACGCTGCTCCCGCGCCCTACCCCGCGGGCTACGACGGGGAGATCGCTTACGCGGATGCCCAGGTGGGTCGGGTGCTCGAGAGGCTCGAGACAGAGGGGCTCGCCAAGGATACGCTGGTGGTCGTCACCTCGGACCATGGAGAGTCCCTTGGCGAGCACGGGGAGAAGAGCCACGGGTTCTTCGTCTACGACGCGACCCTTCACGTTCCCTTGATCCTTAAGAGCGCGGCCTCACTTCCGGCCGGGAAGAGGGTCGCGGCATCGGTGCGTACCATCGATATCTTCCCCACCGCCCTCGAGGCGCTCGCGGTTCCCGTTCCCGAGGAGGCTCAAGGGAGCAGTCTTCTCCCGCTCGTGAGGGGCGAGGCGACAGAGACTCCTCCCGCTTACGCCGAGTGCTACGTTTCCGAGCTCAACTTCCGCTGGGCGCCTCTCGTCGCTCTCCGCGAGGGCGGCTACAAGTACATCGAAGCTCCGCGCCCCGAGCTCTACGATCTCGGCGCCGATCCGGGCGAAATGAAGAACCTCGTCGAAGCGGATCCCGGGAGGGCGCAGAGGATGAGATCCCGTCTCGCGGAGCGCGTCGAGGAGTTCGCCCCCTCGTTCTCATCGAGAGCGCAGCCGGATCCTGAGACCATCGCGCGCCTGCGTTCTCTCGGGTACGCCGCGTCCGGAGGCGGGAGCGCTCCCGAAGGAGCGGCGCTCCCCGACCCCAAGGACCGCCTCCACCTGTGGACGCGACTCGAGGAAGTGATCCTTCACCAGGGCGCCGGGGACCTGCCGAAGGCGATAGAAGCCGCGCTCGAGGTTCTCGACGAAGACCCCACGAACCTCCTCGCGCTCGAGCTCCTGGCCGGCGCTCGCGCAGCGACGGGCGAGCGGAAGGAGGCGATCGAGCTCTACCGGCGGATCCTCGAGATCGACGCGACCCGCCCGCTGAGCCACGTGCTCTTCGGAAACCTCCTCTGGCAATCCGGCGATCTCGACGGCGCCGAGGCGAGCTTCCGCGCCGCGCTCGAGCGGGATCCCGATTTCGCCCGCGCCCACCGCCGCCTCGGAGAGCTCTATTTCACCCGCGGTGAGACCGAGAAGGCCCTCGAGAGCTTCGGCCGCGCCGCGGAGCTCGCGGACGAAGACGTCGAGACCCGGCTCGGCATCGCCAGGAGCCTCAAAGCGTCGGGCGATATGACGGGGGCGCTGAGAGAGCTCGAGGCTCTTCACGGACAGAGTCCCAAGGATCCGGAGATCCTCGCGGAGTACGCGGGGACTCTGGCGCAGCAGGGGGAGATCGATCGGGCTCTCGCGCTACTTGCCGCGGGCCCCGACCACCATGACGTTCATTACACGACGAGCGTCATTCTCCGCTCTCGGGATCGGATGCCGGAGGCTCTCACCGAGCTCGAGAGGGCGCTCGCGCTCGAGCCCGGCTCGGCCGTCGCCCTCCACGACCGCGGCGTCATCCTTTCCAGGATGGGGAACCTGCCCGAAGCGGTCGCCTCGCTCTCGAAAGCGCTCGAGAGCACCGACTCGCCGTCGACCCGAAACGCACTCGGCACCGCTCTCTGTCGAATGGACCGGTGCGCGGAGGCGATCCCCCATTTCGAGCGGGCGGTCACGCAGGCGCCGTCGTTCGTCGAGGCGATCGAGAACCTGGCCCAGGCCTATTCACTTGCCGGACGGGATCGAGACGCGCGGGAAGCGCGGCAACGCGCGGAGGCACTCCGGGCCCCTCCGTAGGGCATATAACTTGGCTTACAGTGAGGATCGCCGGGCGGCCGCGCGTCCAGCTGTAACCGCAGGCGGCCGACACCCTCTTTCGTGGGATGCGCGGTTTGCGCCTGCGCAGACGTCATGGTATATACCGATCATGATCTTCCGGGGGAGGGTCGCATGCCGAGAGCGAAGATTTTCTGGAACGGGAGGAGTCAGGCGATACGGCTGCCCAAGGATTTCCGTTTTCAAGGAGATGAAGTGGAAATCCGACGAGAAGGCAAGACGGTGATCCTGGAGCCGCTCAAACGCCGCGCCTGGCCCAAGGGCTACTGGCAGAGCTGGGGAAAGGTGCCGGATGATTTCGAAGCACCCGAGCCTCTTCCCTCCGCGCCAACGGATGTGGATCTCGACGAGTGAGCTACCTCCTCGATACCAACGTCTGTGTGTACGCCATCAAACGATGGCCGACCGTGATTGACCGGCTTCAGGCTCTCTCTCCCGACGATGTCGCGGTCAGCGCGGTGACCCTGGCCGAGCTCTGGTTCGGTGCGCGCAAGAGCAGCAAGCCGGTCCCAACCAGAAGGAACGTCGACGCCTTCCTGCTGCCTTTTGCAGTGATTCCCTTCGACCCTGCCGCCGCTGACTCCTACGCAGAGATCCGACTCGAGCTCGAGCGCGCCGGCCAGCCCATCGGCGAACGCGATCTGTTGATCGCCTCGACGGCTCACTCCCGCGGGTTTAGGGTGGTCACTCACAACGTCTCCGAGTTCGGCCGCATATCGGGAATCACGGTCGAGGATTGGATTTGAACAGTTCCCTGGTTACCTCAGTCTTCCGACTCCCTCCTTGGCCAGGACGTCCTCGCCGGCGCGGAGCGTTCCGAGCTCCATCCGCCCCGAAGGCCAGGAAAGAACGACGTTCGACGCCTCGTTTTCGCCCCCAAGCCCGATCGTGAGCCTCCGGTCATTGGTCGAGAGGTAAGTCCAGATCAACCCGGAATCCCGGAAGACCTTGCGCCCGCCCACCTCGAGAACGACGGGAACACCGAGGCCGTCGCGGTTCGCGCGGGCTCCGACGAGCGTCAACCTCACCCATCGATTCCGATGCTCCGCCTCGTCGACGAGCAGCGTGGGAACGTCGCTCATGTTGTTGATGAAGACGTCGAGGTCCGCATCCCCGTCGATATCGGCGAACGCGAGGCCGCGGCCCGAATAGAGGCGCTCGAGCCCGGGTCCCGCCTCTCCTGTGACTTCCTCGAAGCGCCGCCCGCCCGACGTGTCGATTCCGTTGAGGAACAGCTGATTCTGCTGGCGATAGCTCTCCCCGATTCCGGCGCCGTCCACTTCGGGGTAGACGTGGCCATTCACGACGAACAGATCGAGATCGCCGTCCCAGTTCATGTCGACGAACCGGACTCCCCAACCGAGCTTCTCGAACGAGGGAGCGGTCACGCCCACGCTATCGCTCACGTCCGTGAACAGGCCGAAGCCCTCGTTGCGGCGAACCGCGTTGTAGTCCCCCTGGAAAGTGGTGACCACGAGATCGGGCAGTCCGTCGGAGTCGAAGTCGCCCGCGTCGGCGCCCATGCCCGCCTGCGGCTTTCCGTACATCGAGAGGGCGACCCCGGCCATGAGAGCGACGTCCTCGAACTTGCCCTTTCCGTCGTTGCGGAAGAGGTAGTTCGGCGTCGAATCGTTGGCGACGTAGATGTCGGAATCGCCGTCGGCGTCGATGTCAACGAAGGTGACGCCGAGTCCTTTCCCCTCGGCATCGTAGACTCCCGCTTCGCGCGTTATGTCCTCGAACGTCCCATCGCCCCGGTTTCGGTAGAGCGCGTCCACTTCGCCCGGGAGGCCGTTCGGACCGCACATCACCGGAACGCCTCTCCAGATGCAGAACTTGGGGTCGAGCTTTTCCAGCAGGCTCTCGTCGAAGGCGATGTAGTTGCAGACGTAAAGATCGAGAAAGCCGTCCCCGTCGATGTCGCCGAACGCGGCGCTCGCGCCCCATCTCGGATCGGAGACGCCTGCTTCCTTGGCGACTTCGGTGAAGGTCCCGTCGCCGTTGTTCCGGTAGAGAGCGTCCTCACGGTAGTTGGTGACGAGGAGATCGACGTCGCCGTCGTTGTCGTAATCGGCGGCCGCCGCTCCCCCGCCCCAGCCGCGATCTCCGACTCCCGCCTCCTCCGTCACTTCGACGAACTCCCCGTTTCCCAGATTCCGGAACAGCTGATCCGGAGCGCCCCCGCTTCCAGACTCGAACTCCTCGAGGGTCTGGCCGTTCACGACGTAGAGGTCGACGGCGCCGTCGCCGTCGTAGTCGAAGAACGCGGCGCCCGATCCCGTGGTCTCGGTGATGAGCTTCTTCGCCGGACTTCCGAAGCTGTTGGGGCGGGTGAACCCGCGCTCGGCGGCGACGTCGCGATACCGCGGGAGGTCGCGCTCGTCCGCGGGCAAGGCCGCGAGCAGGAGAGCGAGCGCGAGTGGGCGCATCAGCCCGGATTATAGGCGAGCATCTCGAGCGAGGCGGTCACCGGCAGATCGGTCTCGAGGAGCACGAAGCGCCAGGCTTTCCTCGGCTTCGCCGGAAGAGAGGAGAGTCGGATCTCTCCGTAGGAGCGGTCCACGAGGCGAATGGAGCTCCGCAGGTCCTCTTCGGCGACCGACGACGAGCCCCGTTCGGCGGCGAGCGCCTTCGCCGTCCAGATCGCGATGGGAACGAGTAGGAGGAGCCGGGGCACGGCTTCGACGAAGGGAAGCTCGGCCTCGCCCTCCCTCATGAACCGTTGTCCCACGATCTTCGCCCTGAGGTACCGCGCCAGAATCCCGGCGCCCGAGCCGGAATCCAGGATGCGGGCGGAGACCCTTTCTACTTCCGCGAAGCTCGCGCGCAGCTCGCGGTTGTCCACGAGCGGTCTCGCCTCCGGGAACTTGTAGCCGTCCGCTGCCTGCACGCGGAGACCGGCCTCCCGTTCCCGCGCTTTGCCCTTGAGAGTCAGGAGATCGTCCGGTGTCGGGTTCAAGGAAAGAAACAGCAGGTGGAAGAAGACGGCGCGGCCCGTCTTGTCCATGCGCTCGAATTCCGGATCGATGGGCCGCTCGCGGATTTGCCTGGGGATACCTTTGGCCAGGACCTCCCTCAGGGTCCGGGCCGCCTCCGTACCGGGATCGCTCGTCGTCGCCAGGCGGTTGAACTCGAAGACCGAGCGAACGCGATCGAGGAGCGAGAGACCCTCGTCCGAGAGAACCGAGACCAGATGGTGCTCGAGCTCCCAAAGAAGCTCTCCCGGGACGTCGTACTTCTTCGAGAACCTGTGCGGCTTCGGCGCGAGCGAAGCGCCCTCCACAAGCCGATTCCACTCGGGAACCCGCCGCGAGAGGGGCTCGCCCTGGTCCAGGCTGACCGCGCGGCAGGCGAAGGAGACATCGACCGCCACCCGATCCCCGACCGCGAGGAAGCCGAACGGGTAGAGCCGGCACAGAAGAGGCTTCGCCGCTTCTCCGAACTTCTCGTGGATTCGGCATTGGTTGTTCGAGCCGAGGTAGACGCAGGCACCGTCGGAGCTTCGGGCGAGAGCGAGGCGCCCCGACCGTGGCTCACCGGGGACCGGCGCACCGGGAGAGATACCCGTGAGCTCCGGCGCCACGTCGCTCCAGTCCAGGGCCGACAGTCGGTCCGCCTCGCCGGGGCCGAGCATCACGTGCCAGCCGCGGCAGCAGTCGCCGCAGCGCGAGCAGGTGAAGTGGACCTCCTTCGGGTAGACGAGCTCCCTCTCGGCCGCGGGCCCGGGCAGGCTCATGGGTCCTTCATCTCGTGGATCCAGCGGGGAAACTCGTTGCGCTCGGGCATCGCGAACTCTCCGCGATGCCCTGGCTCCTCGTTCTCGTGACAGCGCTCGCAGACGACGATAGACGGCCGGACCAGCCCCGCCATCGCGGCCTTCTCGGGATCGATCATGACCTCGGCCGGCGAATAGTCGCTCCCGGGTCCATGACAGGACTCGCACTGGACCGCGGGGAGCCGAAGCGCTTCGGTATCGTGACACGAGAAGCACCGATCCGCGGAGTCCCTGGGTACCCGGGCGCGAGCGTGAGGCGTCGCCGCCCAGGATTCGTAGGTGCTTCGATGGCAGAGCTTGCAGCTCTCGCCGCCCACGTAGGACGCGCCGTTTCCCGCCGGGGTCGCCCCGGCAGCGAGAAACGAGCCCGCGGCCCAGAGGACGAAGAGAATCACTCCACGGAAACCGACACCTTCAGCATCTTGTCGCCCTGCTGGATTTTGTCGACGACGTCCTGGCCTTCGAGGACGCGGCCGAACACCGAGTGCTTTCCGTCGAGCCAGGGCGTCGCCCCGTGGGTGATGAAGAACTGTGACCCGTTGGTGTTCGGCCCGGCGTTCGCCATCGACAGGACGCCCGGCCCGTCGTGCTTGAGCTCCTTGTGGAACTCGTCTCCGAACTTGTAGCCCGGCCCGCCGGTCCCCGTTCCCTGGGGACACCCCGTCTGGATCATGAAATCCGGAATCACGCGATGAAACTTCAGGCCGTTGTAGAAGCCCTCTTTGGAGAGCTTCTCGAAGTTCGCGACGGTCTTCGGGACCTTGTCGTCTTCCAGTCGAAGGCGGATGGTCCCTTTGTTGGTCTCGATGGTGGCGACTTTCATGGTTTGACTGCTGCTCCTTTATTCAATGCTCGCCTCGCTCTTCGCTCGGCTCGCTCCTCGGACTCGCTCTTCGCTCGGCTCGCTCCCCGCGCTCCTCGCGCGGGGAGGATGGGGCCCTCCCGCCTTCGCCCTTCGGGCTCCGGCGAGGCTCGCCGAAGCATCGCGTAGGCGGCCGGGCCCCGCTTTTCGATCTCGCTCTGACATTCTAGCGGAAGCCGAGCTCGATGACCTCGAAGTCCTGCGCCCGCAGGCTGCGGAACGCGGGATTGAGCTCGTCGTTGTTCCAGCGCGAGTCCATGGTCCCGGTGACGTACAGGTCGCTCCCGTTGTCGGCGACGATGAGCCCGTGGGTCTTCATCGCGCGAAAGATCCTCTGCAGGTGCTCCGGATACCCGGATAGATCCTTGCTCGCCCGGAGCCTCAGGCGCGCGCCCATGGGGAGAGCTCCCGGAGTGCCGCCCGCCTCGTGGGACGCGGGCCAGACGTAGCCGTTCGTCGCGCGGACCGTCACCCGGAACGCGTGGCGGATTTCGCCTCCGGCGTCGACTTCGTCACGGCGAACGAGGCCGGGGAAGATCGCGAGCCCCGCTGCGTCCGCGGAAGTCCACCCTTCGGGTCGCCGGTCGTTGCGGCTCATGTCGAAGACCGCTCCGGAGCCGGCTTCCCATACGCCGGCCGCCCCGTTCCACTGCGTGGCCCAGGTTTCGAAGAGAAGCCATTCGTCGCGGTCGATGAGAACGAGGTGGCGATCCGAGCCGCCTTCGAGAAACCCGGGCCGGGTCTGGGCCTCGGCGGGAATGGGGTATCCCGGGTCCCTGCCCGGGGCCCCCGCGTCGCTCTCCCCCGGATAATCCACGAAACGCACGGGAATGCGCGCCTGAGTGCGGGAGACGGTGACGTATGGGATCCCGTAGGGAGATGGACCGAAGTCCGGGTGGAGTCCGCGGTCCCGGCCGATCCAATCGATGCAGGCCGCCGAGCCCCGTTCGATCTGCGCGCCGGAGACGTC